>NZ_JBNHER010000190.1:0-19099 GCF_050015975.1 Dapis purpurea BLCC-M126
AGAAGAAGCATTAGCTAATGAACTGGCAGCTAAATTCTACCTAGACTGGGGGAAAAAAAGAGTTGCTGCTGGCTATATGGAAGAAGCCTACTATTGCTACGCCCGTTGGGGAGCAAAGACTAAAACAAACCAACTAGAAACACTATACCCCCAACTCCTCAACCCCATCCTGAAAACAAGAGAACATGATTATTTCCACAATAGTCTTACCTCCACTCAAACCTTAGATACAGTAACTACCACAACTGTTTTTCTAGACTATGCCTCTGCTATCAAAGCCTCCAGAGCTATTTCCGAAGAAATAGAACTTGATGCCTTGCTTTCTAAATTAATACAGATTCTAATTGAGAATGCCGGAGCTAACAAAGGAGTCTTATTATTAAACAACTCTAACAATTGGGAAATTGTCGCTCAATTCAATAACGAGACTTGTTACCTATCCACTACTCCTGTAGCTGAAACTAAAACCATACCTAACAGCATCATCAACACTATTAAACGAACTCAAGAGACTCTGCTACTCAACAACCTAGAACAAAATAATACTTTCAGTACTGACCCCTACTTGATCAAACAAAAACCCAAAAGTATTCTGTGCATTCCCATTCTCAACCAAGGAAAACTCATTGGCATCCTTTACCTAGAAAACCATCTCACTACAGAAGCATTTTCACCAGAGCGCCTAGAAGTTCTCAATCTCTTGACTACCCAAGCAGCCATCTCTATCGAAAACGCCAAACTTTACCAGCAGTTAGAAGTTAAAGTTGAGCAAAGAACTCAAAACTTGCAACAAACCCTACAAAAATTGCAGCAGACTCAAGCTCAACTTATTCAAACTGAAAAAATGTCTTCTTTAGGGCAAATGGTGGCCGGAATTGCCCATGAAATTAACAATCCCATTACCTTTATCTCAGGTAATATCACTCACGCTCGCGAATATTTCCAGGAATTACTAGAGCTGCTCGAGCTCTACGAGGAAAACTCTTTCCCTCCCACTGCTGCTACACAAGAGAAATTACAAGAGATAGACCGAGAATTCTTATGTGAGGATTTAGAAAAAGTATTTGATTCCATGGAAACAAGAAGCGATCGCATCAGCAAAATCATTCTGGGTTTGCGGAACTTCTCGCGCCTTGACGAACAAGGTATGAAGCGCGTAGATATCCATGAAGGATTAGAGAATACTTTAATGATTTTGCAACATCGCCTCAGAGGTAATGGCTCCCGCCCAGATATTGCCATAGTGAAAAACTATGGTCAACTACCCCTGATCAACTGTTACGCCAGTCAACTTAATCAAGTGTTTCTACAGATTCTCACCAATGCTATTGATGCTTTAATTACCTCCGAGGCGCAGTATTGTCCTAAAATTAAAATTGATAGCGAAATGCTAGACTCGCAAACAGCAAGGATTCGCATTGCTGACAACGGGCTAGGAATGAGTGAGAGAATTTGCCAGTCAATCTTTGACCCCTTCTTTACTACTAAACCAATTGGTCAAGGAACAGGACTGGGATTGTCTATTAGTTACCAAATAGTAACAGAAAAGCATGGAGGACAATTACAATGTATTTCTCAACCGGAAAAAGGTACTGAATTTATGATAGATATTCCAATTTAACCTGGTCATTGTTATTAGTGATATCTGAGCAAAAACCTGAAATTTACCTAAATCAAATCCGAACATTATAAGTAATATGCTTAATCTTCCCAACTACAACATAAGTGAAAATTTATACCAAGGGACACGCACTTTAGTCTATCGTGGCCAACGGAACTGGGACAAGAAACCAGTAATTATCAAAGTCTTACGGAATAATCATCCTAATTTCAATGAATTAGTTCAATTCCGCAACCAATACATTATCACCCGTCACCTGAAACATCCAGCAATTGTTCAACCTCTAGCCCTCCTAGAACACTATGGCAAAGGTTATGCCCTAGTTATGGAAGACTTAGGAGCGATCGCTTTGTCTGATTATTGGCAAAACTCAGAGGGAACTTTCAGCAATTTTCTCCACATTGGTATACAACTAGCAGAAGCTCTCCACTATCTGAGTGTACAACGTATTATCCACAAAGATATTAAACCCGCCAATATTCTCATCCACCCTGAAACTAGACAAGTTCAACTCATTGACTTCAGTATTTCCAGCATATTACCTACTGAACAACAACAACTGCTCAATCCCAAGGTTCTAGAAGGAACTCTAAGCTACATTTCCCCAGAGCAAACAGGACGGATGAATCGAGGGATTGATTATCGCACAGATTTTTATTCTCTAGGTGTGACATTTTTTCAACTCCTAACTCGAAAATTACCCTTTACTACTAAAGATCCTATGAAGTTAGTGCATTGTCATATTGCTCAGAAAGCCAAATTTCCAGTAGCAACTCAAGTACCGGAAATGTTGCAAGAAATAGTGCTGAAATTAATGGGCAAAAATCCGGAAGAGAGGTATCAGGGTGCTTTAGGATTGAAGCATGATTTACAACAATGTCTACAACAGTTAGAAACTATAGGAGAAATTACATCATTTGAGTTGGGACAAAGGGATGTAAGCGATCGCTTTATTATTCCTGACAAACTCTACGGACGGGAAATGGAAGCTCAAACCCTACTTGATGCTTTTGAGCGCGTCACGGGTGGTGCAACAGAAATGATGCTAGTAGCAGGATTTTCCGGGATTGGCAAAACGGCTGTTGTGAATGAAGTTCATAAACCCATAGTTAAGCAAAGAGGCTATTTCATCAAAGGAAAATACGACCAATTCAATCGCAATATTCCCTTCTCTGCTGTTTTGCAAGCCTTCCGAGACTTAATGACACAACTACTGAGTGAGTCGGATACAGAATTGATAAATTGGAAAACCAAGATACTCAACGCCTTAGGAGAAAATGCTCAAGTCATTATTGAAGTAATACCAGAACTAGAAAAGATTATCGGTACTCAACCAGCAGTTACCGAACTATCAGGCAGTGCTGCTCAAAACCGTTTTAACTTACTATTTCAAAAATTTATTGCTGTATTTACTGCTGCGGAACATCCAGTAGTAATGTTTTTAGATGACTTACAATGGGCAGACTCAGCATCATTGAACTTGATGAAAGTATTGATGACTGGTGGAGAAACTAAATATTTACTGCTTCTGGGAGCATATCGGGATAACGAAGTGTATCCATCTCATCCATTAATTTTGAGCCTAGGAGAGTTAAAAAAAGAGCAGGCAGTTATTTCCAAAATCACTTTACCACCATTAGCTGTTGATAGCATAAATCAATTGGTAGCAGACACCTTGAACTGTACTCAAGAATTAGCTCGACCTTTTACTGAATTAGTTTATCAAAAAACTCAAGGCAACCCGTTTTTTACAACACAGTTTTTGAAGGGATTACATGAAGATGAACTGATTAAGTTTAATCTGAGGTTAGGGTATTGGGAATGCGACTTGATGCAGGTACGGAATGCAGCCATTACAGATGATGTGGTGGAATTTGTGGCGGGGCGGTTGCAAAAGTTGGCAGTAGAAACGCAGGAGATATTAAAGTTGGCTGCTTGTATAGGGAATCAGTTTGACTTAGAGACATTAGCAGTGGTGTGTGAGAAACCAGAAGCAGATGTCGCGACAGATATTTGGGGAGCATTGCAAGAGGGCTTGATTTTACCTCTTAGTGAGGCGTATAAATTTTTCCATGGTGATTTCAAAGAGACAAGGGAAGAGATGGTTACAGTTGGTTATCGTTTCTTACATGACCGATTGCAACAAGCTGCTTATTCTCTAATTCCTGATAAACAACAACAGCAAACTCATTTGCGAATTGGGAGGTCGCTGATGCAAAAAATGCAACAAGCTTCTGAAACAGACTATCTTTTTGCTGTACTAAATCATTTAAATAAGAGTTCTGAGTTGATAACAGATGATAACGAAAGGCGATCATTGATTGAGATTAATCTTATGGGTTGCGAACGCGCTAAAGCTTCTACCGCTTACGATATTGCTGAAGGCTATGCAACCAAAGCAATAGAAATGCTAAATCCAGAAAGCTGGAAAACAGATTATGAACTCACAATAAATCTCTATGAATCTGCTGCTGAAGTAGCTTATCTAAGTACAGCATTCGAGCGTTCGGAACAACTTATCAATGAAATATTGCACAATTCAGAACGTATGATTGACTGCATCAAATCTTATGAATTAAGAGTGCAGGTTTATATTGCCAAAGACAAACAACTGCAAGCAATTGAAGCTGGTTTGCATGCGTTAAAAAAACTTGGTGTTGCCTTAGTACAGCGAACGGACTGGAAAGAAAATATTCCTATATTACCAGATCCATACAGCTTAACAAGTTATCCTAAGATGACGAATCCATCCTACCTAGCAGCACTGCGAATTCTCATCATCATTACACCACCTACCCATCACGTTAAGCCCGAACTATTTCCAGCCGTAGTGCTAACGATGGTTGAATTGTGTCAACAAAGAGGATTTTCCTATCTAACAGCTTATGCCTATGGCATTTATGGACTTTTCCTAGAGGCACTGGTTAACGATCGGGAAACTGCACACTGCTCCGGAAAACTTTCGCTCTTACTTCTAGAAAAGTTCCCCGCCCGTAAACTGCGAACCAAAATTAATATGCTGTTTGCAGTATTTGTTTGCGCCTGTAAAGACTCAGGAAAAACAACACTACCTCTCCTTAAACAAGGTATTGAGGTTGGATTAGATATTGGTGATATCGAATATGTCAGCTATTGCATCATGGCTTATTTCTCTCATCTGTTTATTTTGGGTATTCCTATTGAACAATTTTATGACGCTCAAAAAAACTATTTTTCAGTTATAGAGAATCTTAAGCAAGAACATTGTATTGAATATTCCCAACTGTGGTTCCAAGTAACAGATGAAGTGACAGGTGTAGAGCAAAATCAGACAGAGAAGAAATCCAAACTTGCCCATTTTGAAGCAACTAATAATCACCAATGTTTGTTTGCCTTTCACCTGACACAATTAATTGCCTGTTATATATTTGAACGTTATGATTTTGCGAATGAACACGCAATTCAAGCTGTTGCAAGTCAAGAAGCAGCATTTGGAATTTTGCTAACTGCTGCCCACAATTTTTATTATTCCCTTGCTTTGTTATCTAAGTTTAAATCTACACAGAATGAAATTCATCGCCATGCTTTACTCAACCAGGTAGATATCAATCAGATAAAGTTACGTCAGTTATCCGAATATGCACCAAGCAATTATTTACATAAATTCAACCTAGTTTCTGCAGAATATAATCACTTGCTAAATGATAAAATCAAAGCAATTGAGTTCTATGATCGCGCCATTGCCGGAGCTAAAGAAAACGAATATATCCAAGAAGAAGCCCTTGCTAACGAACTTGCAGCCAAATTCTACCTAGACTGGGGCAAAGAAAAAGTTGCAGCAGGCTATATGCAAGAAGCTTACTATTGTTATGCTCGGTGGGGAGCCAAAGCCAAAACTGACGACCTAGAAAAGCGCTATCCCGAATTACTCCAACCTATTTTCCAGCAACAAGTCCAATCTACTAATTTATTTGATACTCTGACAAGTATTGCTCAACCCAAACTGTCAATTCATTCCTCTCAAACAGCAACTTACTCCTCTACAACAGGTATCAATACTACTCTCGATTTTGCTTCGGTGTTGAAATCTTCTCAGGCGCTTTCAGAAATTATTCAACTCGATCGACTGCTCCATCAATTGAGCCAGATTATTCTGGAAAATTCCGGTGGTGATCGCTGCTTTATTCTCATACCTGATGATAATAGCTCTTGGCAGCTCAGAGCTACTGCTACCACAGATAGCACCGAATTGTGTGCCAAACCGCTAGTAGACAATTCTAGCTTACCAGTTAAACTCATCCAATACGTTAAAAATACCAAAGAAGTGTTAGTTATTAATAACCTTGACACCGACTTGCCAATTTTTGATGAATACCTTAACCAAAATCAACCCCAAAGTCTTTTGTGTTTACCGATGTTAAATCAGGGAAAATCGGTGGGCATTCTGTATGTACAAAATCAACTTACCAGTGGGATTTTTACCCGAGAGCGTACTCTCATACTCAACTTTCTTTGTAACCAAGCTGCCATTTCAATTAAAAATGCTCAACTGCATCAGAAGTCAGAATTATCGCTACAACAAGTTAAACAATCGCAAAACTTACTCAGAAAAGTTATTGATACAATTCCACAAGTCATTTTCTGGAAGGACAGAAACTCCAATTATTTAGGGTGCAACCAAAAATTTGCCACAATGCTAGGTCTCAATTCTCCGGAAAACATTGTGGGTAAAACTGATTACGATCTGGCTTGTAATCAAGAGGAGGCTGATTCATTTCGAGAATATGACCGCCGTGTTATGGAATCTAACCAAGCTGAATTACACATTATTGAAACACAAAGGCAGATTGATGGTACAACACGGTGGCTAGATACAAACAAAATTCCACTGTGTGATGAAACTGGAGAGGTATACGGCATATTAGGTAGTTATGAGGATATTAGCCATCACATACAACTAGAACAAGAACAAAAACGTCTCACTGCTATTTTAGAAGCGACTTCTGATTATGTTGGCATGGCAGATACTGAAGGTAATGTACTATGGATGAATGCTGAATTTAAGAAACTATGCCCAGAGTTACATAGTGCAGGAAACTCATTTAAACTCACACAAAGCCATCCCCAGTGGGCTAATGAAATAATTTTCAATCAAGGTATTCCTACAGCAGCTCGTCATGGAACTTGGTTTGGGGAAACAGCGGTTATAGATTCACAAGGACGAGAAATTCCAGTTTCCCAAATTATTATTGCTCACAAATCTACTGATGGAGTGCCAGAATATTTTTCGACTATCATGCGAGATATTAGTCAGCTCAAGGCAACCGAAACTACCCTAATAGAAAAATCTCAAGCTCTGGAACAAGCACTGCAAGACCTACAAAAAACACAATTGCAAATAGTGCAAAGTGAGAAAATGTCAGCATTAGGCAACTTAATGGCAGGAGTTGCCCATGAAATTAATAATCCCACAGGCTTTTTAGAAGGTAATATTCAACCAGCGACAGAATATGTGCAAGATTTACTGGGGTTAATTGATTTATATCAATCAGAATATCCTCAACCAACAGAAGTAATAGCAGAAGAAATTGAAGCAATAGAACTAGAATTTATCCGTGAAGATTTACCAAAATTGCTAGAGTCGATGAATGTGGGAGTAGGGCGAATTCGTAATATTAGTAGTAGTTTACGAACTTTTGCTCGCAAAGATCAGGAACATAAGACAACATTTAATATCCATCAAGGAATTGATAGCACATTACTAATTCTCAAACATCGCACCAAAGCTAACGAAAAACGTCCAGAAATCGAAATTGTGAGAAAGTATGGAGATGTGCCCCAGGTGGAATGTTTTCCGGGGCAATTGAATCAGGTATTTATGAATATTTTAGCAAATGCGATAGATGCTTTTGAGGAAGCCAATATGGGTAAAACATTGGCAGAGATTAAGGAAAATCCAAATCGGATTACAGTTCATACTTCTGTAGTTGGGGACAATCAAGTGGAGATTAAGATAGAAGACAATGGTAGTGGAATGAAGCAAAAGACTAAAGAGCGAATATTTGAACAGGGTTTTACAACAAAAGGAGTAGGGAAAGGTACAGGGTTAGGGATGGCGATCGCTTATCAAATCATGACGGAGAAACACGGCGGTAAGATTATCTGTGATTCTACAGTTGGGCAAGGTACAATATTTACCATCACCCTACCGATGGCCTAGAATCAGGCATTAATCATATTTTCAGGAATAGTTGTGAAGCTCTAGGGATGAAAAAAAAACTATGTGTTGAACAATACCAATAAAAATTCAAGCAGATTTTGAGGGAGTTAAATTTTATTAAACTCTAGGTAAAAATGTAGTAAAATCAAAGTAATTATCTTTTCTGAATTTTCCTGGAGATGATGAAGCTTAATTTACCTACATATCAAGAAACAAATCAAATATATACCGGAACACGCACCTTAGTCTATCGAGCTATCCGAGACACCCCTCGCGAACCAGTAATTATCAAAATCTTACGCAACTCCCACCCCAGTTTCAATGAATTAGTCCAATTCCGCAACCAATACATCATCACTCGTCACCTAGAACATCCAGCCATTGTTAAACCTCTAGCCCTAGAACGTTATGGTAATGGCTATGCTCTAATTATGCCAGACTTAGGAGCTATCCCCCTCTCTAAGTATTGGCAAAACTCAGATCAAAGTCTGACAAATTTCCTCCACATTGCTATTCAACTAGCAGAAGTTCTCCACTATCTGAGCCAACAACAGATTATTCACAAAGACATTAAACCTAGTAATATAGTTATCCACCCAGAAACTAGCCAAGTTCAACTTATTGACTTCAGCATCTCCGGTTTATTACCTACTGAACAACAACAACTGGTTAACCCCAATGTTTGGGAAGGAACCCTCGCCTACATCTCTCCCGAACAAACTGGACGGATGAATCGAGGTATTGACTACCGCACTGACTTCTATTCTCTAGGTGTAACCTTCTTTGAACTATTAACTGGCAAATTACCCTTTGAAAGTAGTGATCCGATAGAATTAGTGCATTGTCATATTGCTCAGAAAGCAAAATTTCCAAGAGAAACTCAAATACCAGAACTATTACAAGAAATAGTCCTCAAGTTGATGAGGAAAAATGCCGAAGAACGTTATCAGAGTGCTTTAGGCTTGAAGCACGATTTACAACAATGTCAGCAACAGTTAGAAACTAAAGGGAAAATTACATCATTTGGGTTAGGAATGCGGGATAACAGCGATCGCTTCCTGATACCTGAAAAACTCTACGGTAGAGAGCAGGAAGTAAACATTCTACTTGATGCTTTCGAGAGAGTGACAGCAGGGCAAACAGAAATGATGTTAGTCGCAGGATTTTCTGGGATTGGTAAAACTGCTGTTGTGAATGAAGTTCATAAACCCATAGTCAGGGAAAGGGGATATTTCATCAAAGGAAAATATGACCAATTCAATCGCAATATACCCTTTAGTGCCTTTGTCTCAGCTTTCCGAGATTTAATGAGTCAATTATTAGGAGAATCTGATACAAATTTAGCCAATTGGAAAGAAAAAATCCTCTCAGTTGTGGGAGATAATGGTCAAGTTCTCATAGACGTAATTCCTGAACTGGAACTAATTATAGGCAAACAACCACCAGCAAGCGAGCTATCAGGTAGTGCAGTTCAAAATCGTTTTCATCTATTATTTAGTAAATTTGTGAGTATTTTTACCACTGCAGACCATCCCTTAGTAATATTCTTAGATGATTTACAGTGGGCAGATTCTGCATCATTGAACTTACTGAAAGTATTAATTATTGAATCAGAAACAGGTTATTTATTAATATTAGGAGCTTATCGAGATAATGAAATTTTTCCAGCTCATCCATTGATGCTCACCCTTGATGAAATCAAAAAGCAAGATGCAAATATTAATACTATTACCTTAACTCCCTTAGACAAAAAAGATATTACAAAGTTAGTTGCCGATACATTACTTTGTTCAACGGAAATTGCTACACCGTTGTCTGAATTAGTCGCTCAAAAAACAGGAGGAAATCCATTTTTTACGACTCAATTTTTGAAAGGTTTGCATCAGGAAAACTTGCTCAAATTGAATGGGGAACAGGGATATTGGCAATGTAATTTAAGTCAGATACAGCAATTAGCTCTGACGGATGATGTAGTGGAATTCATGGTAGGACGTTTACAGAAACTACCGGAAGCTACTCAAAATGTATTGAAGTTAGCAGCTTGTCTGGGGAACCGTTTTGACTTGGCAATATTGACGGTAGTGTGCGAAAAAACTCAAGAGGAAGTGGCAACAGATTTATGGGGAGCATTACAAGAAGGTTTTGTAATTCCTGAAACTCAAACCTATAAGTTTTTCCAGGGATACCAAGAACAAGAACTAGAAAAGATTTCAGTTAATTATCGCTTTTTGCACGACAGGGTGCAACAAGCAGCCTACTCATTAATTTCTGCTGCTCAAAAACCAGCTACCCATTACCATATTGGTCAACTGATGCTAACAAACCTTTACCAAACAGAACAGGATGAGAGACTTTTTGATATTGTTAACCATCTCAACTTTGGCCAATCTCTGATAAATGATAAAAGGGAGCAAGAGAAACTAGCACAACTAAACTTATCCGCTGGTCAAAAAGCTACATCTGCTACAGCTTATCAAGCTGCAATTGAGTATTTAGAAACAGGTATTAGCTTACTAGAAAAAGATGCCTGGGTTAATCAATATAACTTGAGTTTAAGTCTGTATCGTCATCTGGCAGCAGCTCAGTTAAGTCATGCCAAATATGAGGAATTGGAGATGACAATTGCCATGGCTTTAGAATGGGTGAGTTCTCCTATAGATCTGGTAGATTTTTATGTTATTCAAGTCGGTCAATTTTCTCTACAAGGTAAATATGAAGAAGCAATTCAGGCAGGTTTGATGGGATTAAAAAAACTGGGAATTGAGATTGATACCAATAATCTGACTAAGCAAGTTGAGTTAGAATTTGCTTCTATTAATCAGAGTTTAACAGAACGATCCATCTGCTCACTATTAGATTTACCAACAACAGTTGAACCACTTATTCAAGCAACGATTAAATTGCTAATTTGTCTAGATCAACCAACATATATCACCTCCAAAATTGAACTTTACAGTTTTGTCTCTATAAGAGCAGCTTGCCTTTCAATTAAACATGGAAATATTCCTGATTCAATCAAGGCTTATGTCAACTATGGATTACTTCTAGTGCTTCAAGGGCAGTATCAAAGGAGTTATGAGTTTGCAGATTTAGCTATGCAACTCAGTTACAAACTCAATAGTAAATCCCACAGGAGTCATGCTGGATTCTTGCTTGCAGCTTGGATTCACCCTTGGGCAAAACCAATAAAAGGAGCAGCAGATTTAAATTATGAAAGCTTTCTAGCAGGATTGGAGTCTGGAGAAATTCAATATGCTGCTTATAACTTATTCGGTAATATTTTCAATCGATTATTCCAAGGAGAAAATTTAGCAGCAGTTGCCCTGGATATAGAAAAATATGAGTTAGTGGCAGATAAAGTCCAGAATGAGCTTGTTCAAGTAGCACTTGCAACAGCCAAAATTTTTGTTACCAAACTCTGCCTAGAGCAAGAGACAGAAAAAGGCAATGATGCAATGATTGAAGTTGAACAAACAATCACTCGTATAGAAGCATCCCAAATCTGGGTTTCAGTTTGTCTGTATTACATTCTGAGAATGCACCTTTCCTGTTTAACAGGAAACTTTGAGGTCGGTTTAAATTATCTAATCAAAGCAAAACAGATTATTAATTATATCCAAGGCTTTACAACCTCTAGTTGTTACTATTATTATAGTTCTCTAATTTTACTCAATTTGTATTCTGGTATGTCTGAAGAAGAACAGAATAATGCTTGGCAGCAAATAGAATCAAATCAGCAGCAGCTAAAAATTTGGTCAGATAGCTGTTCAGAAAACTTTCTACATAAGTATCTTTTAGTTGAGGCAGAACAATGTCGGTGTCTGGATAAAAAGTTAGAAGCAATCGAGCTATATGATCGCGCTATAGCAGAAGCTCAAGCTAACGAACATATCCAAGAAGAAGCTTTAGCAAACGAACTGGCAGCCAAATTTTACCTAGACTGGGGTAAGGAAAAATTGGTTGTAGAATATATGGAATCAGCTTACTATTGCTATGCTCAATGGGGAGCAAAGGCTAAAATCCAGCAGCTCGAAACAAAATATCCCCAATTCCTTAGCCCCATCTTAGAAAAAAGAGAAACTGGTAATTCCCACAACAATTTCACCTCAACTCAATCCTCAGATACCGTTACTACAACAAATGTTTTCCTAGATCATGCCTCTGCTATCAAAGCTTCCCAAGCTATCTCTGAGGAAATTGAATTGAACTCTTTGGTATGTAAATTAATGCAGATTCTCATCAAGAATGCTGGAGCTAACAAGGGAATATTACTGTTAAATTACTCCGATCATTGGGAAATTGTCACTCAATGCGATTGTGAAGTTTGTCACTTATGCACTATTTCCCTAGAGCAAACTGAAGATCTACCCCATACAATTATTAATACCATTAAACGGACACAAGAGACCTTAATCATTAACAACTTTGAACAAGACAATAACTTCACAACTGATCCCTACTTTATTCAAAAACAACCTAACAGTATTCTCTGTACTCCCATTCTCAACCAAGGAAAATTGATTGGTATCCTCTACCTGGAAAATAACTTCACCAGAGAAGCTTTCACTCCAGAACGCATAGAAGTTATCAATCTGCTTACCGCCCAGGCAGCCATCTCTATTGAAAACGCTAGATTTTACCACCAGCTAGAAGTTAAAGTTGAGCAGAGAACCCAACACTTGCAACAAACTCTGGAAAAATTGCAGCAAACTCAAAATCAACTCATCCAAACTGAAAAAATGTCTTCTTTGGGTCAAATGGTGGCCGGAATTGCTCACGAAATCAACGATCCCATCACCTTTATTTCCGGTGATATCACTCACGCTCGCGGTTATTTCCAGGACTTATTAGAACTACTCAACCTCTACCAACAAGACTCCTCTCCTACCAGTGCTATCATAGAAGACAAATTAGAAGAGATAGAGTTAGAATTCTTATGTGATGATTTAGAACAAATATTTGATTCTATGGCAACAGGAAGCGAGCGTATCAGCAAAATTATTCTCGGTTTACGCAACTTCTCCCGTCTGGAGGAATCAGAAAGAAAACAGGTAGATATTCATGAAGGGTTAGAGAATACTTTAATGATGTTGCAACATCGTCTCAGAGGTAATGGCTCCTGCTCAGATATTGCTATAGTTAAAAACTATGGTCAACTTCCCCCAGTCAACTGCTACCCCAGTCAACTCAATCAAGTGTTTCTGTCTATTCTCACCAACGCTATTGATGCTTTAACTACCTCCGAAGGGCAAGATTGTCCGGAAATTAGTATTACCACTCAAATGCAGAACAAGGATAATATCAAGATTTGCATTGCTGACAATGGGCCAGGAATGAGTGAGACTGTTCAGCAACGTATTTTTGATCCCTTTTTTACGACTAAACCAGTTGGTCAAGGTACTGGACTGGGGCTATCTATTAGTTACCAAATAGTCACAGAACAGCACGGAGGACAATTGCAGTGTATTTCTCAACCGGAAAAAGGTACTGAATTTATCATAGATATTCCCATTAGACATCCCCGATAATGCAGAAATAATCAATTATTTTCCCCTCCTAGGAGGGGTTAGGGGTGGGTCCCCTACTCCCTACTCCCTATTTTCCGGAGAGGTATATTTAACTCTGACCAAAATATTCCCAAAAACTTGAACTTAACCTAAATTAAATCCGCCTAATATGAATAACACTATTATACTTAACCTTTCCGACTGCTACCTAAACGAAAACTTATACCAAGGAACACGCACTCTAGTGTATCGTAGCCAGCGTATTTGTGACAAGAAACCAGTCATTATCAAAATCTTACGCAACCCCCACCCCAGTTTCAATGAATTAGTCCAATTCCGCAATCAATACATCATCACTTGTAACCTGAAACATCCAGCAATTGTTAAACCTCTAGCCCTAGAACGCTATGGTAATGGCTATGCTCTAATTATGCCAGATGAAGGGGCGATAGCTCTTTCCGACTATTGGCAAAACTCACAGCCAAACCTGAAAAATTTCCTCAAGATCGCCATCCAGCTAGCAGAAGTTCTCCAGTATCTGAGCCAACAAAGGATCATCCACAAAGATATTAAACCTAGTAATATACTGATCCACCCCGAAACTAACCAAGTCCAACTCATTGACTTTAGCATCTCCAGTTTATTACCTACCGAACAACAACAACTGCTCAACCCCAATGTTCTGGAAGGAACCCTCGCCTACATCTCTCCCGAACAAACCGGACGGATGAATCGAGGTATTGACTACCGCACTGACTTCTATTCTCTGGGAGTAACATTCTTTGAACTATTAACTGGAAAATTACCCTTTGAAAGTACTGATCCGATAGAATTAGTGCATTGTCATATTGCTCAGAAAGCGAAGTTTCCAATAGAAATTAAAATACCAGAACTGTTACAAGAAATAGTCATCAAGTTGATGAGCAAAAATGCCGAAGACCGTTATCAAAGTGCCTTGGGCTTGAAGCACGATTTACAACAATGCCTACAACAGTTAGAAACTACAGGAGAAATTACATTCTTTGATTTGGGAGCAAGGGATATGAGCGATCGCTTCATTATTCCTGAAAAACTCTACGGCAGGGAAACCGAAGTCAAAAAGCTAATTGATGCTTTTGAAAGAGTGACAACAGGCCAAACAGAAATGATGTTAGTCGCAGGATTTTCCGGGATTGGCAAAACGGCTGTTGTGAATGAAGTTCATAAACCCATAGTTAAGCAAAGAGGCTATTTCATCAAAGGAAAATACGACCAATTCAATCGCAATATTCCCTTCTCTGCTGTTTTGCAAGCCTTCCGAGACTTAATGACACAACTACTGAGTGAGTCGGATACAGAATTGATAAATTGGAAAACCAAGATACTCAACGCCTTAGGAGAAAATGCTCAAGTCATTATTGAAGTAATACCAGAACTAGAAAAGATTATCGGTACTCAACCAGCAGTTACCGAACTATCAGGCAGTGCTGCTCAAAACCGTTTTAACTTACTATTTCAAAAATTTATTGCTGTATTTACTGCTGCGGAACATCCAGTAGTAATGTTTTTAGATGATTTACAATGGGCAGACTCAGCATCGCTGAACCTGATAAAAGTTTTAATGGGTAGCACAGAAGGTGGATATTTATTACTGCTGGGAGCCTATCGTGATAATGAAGTATTTCCAGCTCATCCTTTGATGTTGAGTTTAGGTGAACTAGAGAAAAATCAAGCGATTATTTCCACTATAACCTTGGAGCCATTAGCTCCAGATCACATTAATCAATTAGTTGCAGATACTCTGAGTTGTAGTCAAAAATTAGCTCTACCCCTGACTAAATTAGTGTATCAAAAAACCCAAGGCAACCCGTTTTTTACCACACAGTTTTTGAAGGGATTACAGGTTGATGAGTTGATGAGATTTAATCAGGAGTTGGGTTATTGGGAATGCGATATGGTGAAAGTGCATGATGCAGCACTGACAGATGATGTAGTTGAATTTATGGCCAAACGCTTACAGAAATTGACAGTAGGAGCGCAGAAAGTGTTGAAGTTAGCTGCGTGTATTGGGAACCAATTTGACTTAGAGACGTTGACAGTAGTGTGTGAGGAATCCCAAGATGAGGTAGCTACAAATATTTGGGGAGCATTAAAAGAAGGGTTAATTCTACCTATGAGTGAGGCTTACAAGTTTTTCCAGGGTAGTGAAAAAGAGACCCCAAATCATACGGTAACAGTGAATTATCGTTTCTTACATGACCGAGTGCAACAGGCTGCTTATTTTTTGATTCCAGAAGAGGAAAAACAAACAACCCATTATCACATCGGACAATTGTTGCTAGAACAGATCCCCCCAGAAGCAAGAGTAGACAACATCTTTGAGATAGTGAATCAATTAAATTATGGAAAAGGCTTAATTACCCAACAAAAAGAAAGGGATGAATTAGCCAATCTCAACTTAATTGCTTGTCGCAAAGCCAGAGCTGCCACCGCCTATCAAGGGGGTCGTGAATATGCTAGCACAGGATTATCCTTGCTGGGAGAGAACCTATGGACACGTCAATATGAAACGAGTCTAGAATTTCATAACTTAACGGCGGAGTTGGCTTCACTCTGTGGTGATTTTGAGGCCATGGAACAGTACATTAAAATAGTGATCGAACAGGCACATACTTTATTAGAACAGGTGAATGTTTACCGAATTAGAATTCAATCTAATGTTTCTCGAAGTCAACCGACTCAGGCTATTGCCATTGCCCAAGAATTCTTACAAAAGCTAGGTATTATCTTGCCACATAAGCCTACACAGGACGATATTAAACAAGAAATTGCAGAAGTGGAAACACTAATTGGAGACAGAGAAATTGAAGAATTGATTCACCTCCCTCAGATGACAGATGTTGAAAAAATCGCTATTGTCAAGATCGCTAACAGTATCATCCCAGCGGCTTCCATGTCTGCTTCTCCCTTATTTCCCTTAATAGTTTTATTGTCGGTTAAGCTATCAATTCAATATGGAAACATATCAGTTTCAGCTTTTGCTTATGCTTGCTATGGAATCATTGCTTGTAATATGAAACAAGATGTGGATACTGGGGTCAAATTTGGTCACTTAGCACTTGAGGTCGTTTCCCAAATGGATGCTAAAGCTGTCAAATCTCAGGTATTATGTGTGTTAGGATATTTCATATTACACCGTCAATCTCACATCAAAACAACGCTATCAGTTCTGAAAGATGGTTATGGAGTCGGGCGAGAAGTGGGAAAATTAGAAGATGCAGGATATAATGCTCAAACCATTTGCTACCATTCTTTTTGGTGTGGTCAGCCCCTTGTAACTTTGGAGCAGGAAACTCGTACTTACTGCCATGCCTTAGTGCAATTGAATCAATTGACAACAGCCACTAGGTGCCGAATCCATTGGCAATCTATGTTGAATTTGCTAGGAGTTGCAGAAAATCCAACGATTTTGTCTGGAGAAGCTTTCCAAGAAACTGAGTCTATACAATTGCTCGAAGACCGTCAATTTGTTGCATTGTATTTCTTCTATATATATAAGCTGATGCTTGGCTACTTGTTTGAAGAAATTGAATCTGCTCAAAACCAGGCAATTGAAGTCAGACCCTATTTAGTGGCAGGTGTGGGACTTATTGGTGAACCTGTATTTTATTTCTATGATTCTTTGATTGCTTTAGCTGCTTTGACTTCAAAATCGCAGTCAATATCAGAAATATTCCCACAAGTAGAAGCCAACCAAGCACAAATACAACAGCATTGGGCCAAATACGCTCCCATGAATCATCAACACAAAGTTGATTTGGTAGCAGCAGAAATTTGCCGAATTAAGGGGCAAAAAGCAGAAGCCATAGAACTATACGATCAGGCTATTTCTGGAGCCAAAGCCAACGAATATATCCAAGAAGAAGCCCTTGCCAATGAACTAGCAGCAAAATTCTACCTTGAGTGGGGCAAAAACAGAGTCGCTGCTGACTATATGATTGAAGCCTACTACTGTTATGCTCGTTGGGGGGCAGAGGCTAAAACCAACCAGCTCGAAACCAAATATCCCCAACTCCTCAACTCCATCTTGGAAATAAGAGAAACTGGTAATTCTCACAACAATTTCACCTCAAATCAACCCTCAGATACAGTCACTAGCATAACCTTTTTGCTAGATCATGAATCTGCAATCAAAGCCTCCAGAGCTATCTCCGAAGAAATCGAACTTGATGCGTTGCTGTCTAAGTTAATGCAGATTCTAATCGAGAATGCAGGAGCTAACAAAGGAGTCTTATTGTTAAATAACTCTGATAATTGGGAAATTGTTGCTCAATGCAATAATAAAACTTGTGACATTAGCATTATTTCCCTGGATCAAACAAAAACTGTACCTAGCAGCATCATCAACACTGTAAAACGAACTCAAGAGACACTGCTACTCAACAACCTTGAAGAAAACAACACCTTGACTGCTGATACTTATTTCCTCAAACAACAACCCAAAAGTATTCTTTGCATTCCCATTCTCAACCAAGGAAAACTCATAGGCATCCTCTACTTAGAAAACCATCTCACCACAGAAGCTTTTACTCAAGAGCGTATCGAAGTACTCAATCTACTTACCGCCCAAGCAGCAATATCCATCCAAAACGCCAGACTTTACCAACATCTAGAAGACTATAGCCATAACCTAGAAGTTCAAGTTCAACAGAGAACCCAGCAACTCCAAGAAAATAACCAACACTTGCAACAAACCTTGCAACAATTGCAGCAGACACAAGCTCAACTCATCCAAACCGAAAAAATGTCTTCTTTAGGTCAAATGGTGGCAGGAATTGCCCATGAAATCAATAATCCCATTACCTTTATTTCAAGTAATATCACTCACGCTCGTGGATATGTCGAGGACTTACTCGACGTCCTCAACCTTTACCAGGACTCATCCGCTCCCAGTGCTGCTATAAAAGAAAAATTAGAAGAGATAGACCTAGAATTCTTGTGTGATGATATAGAAAAAATCTTTGATTCCATGCAAACAGGTGGCGATCGCATCAGCCAAATTATTCTCGGTTTACGCAACTTCTCCCGTCTCGACGAATCTGAAAAAAAGCAAGTAGATATCCATGAAGGATTAGAGAATACCTTAATGATTTTGCAGCATCGCCTCAGAGGTAATAGTTCCCGCCCTGATATTGCCATAGTTAAAAATTATGGTCAACTAGCACCAATTAACTGTTATGCCAGTCAACTCAATCAAGTGTTTCTACAGATTATCACTAACGCCATTGATGCTTTAACTACCTATGAAGGGCAAGATTGTCCTAACATTAGTATTACCACTCAAATGCAGAACCAGGAAAGTATCAGGATTTTCATTACTGACAATGGGCCAGGAATGAGTCAAACTACTCAGGAACGTATTTTTGACCCCTTCTTCACAACCAAACCGGTTGGTCAAGGAACAGGGCTAGGGTTGTCTATTAGTTACCAAATAATTACAGAACAGCACGGAGGACAATTACAGTGTATTTCCCAATCGGAAAAAGGTACTGAATTTATCATAGATATTCCAATTTAACCTAGTCATTATCATTAGACTTCTCCGGAAAAGAGGGAGTAGGGAGCAGGGAGTAGGGAGCAGGGAGTAGGGAACCCACTCCTAAACCCTCCCAGGAGGGGAAAGAATTGATTATTTATTCGCTATAATTGATTTGATTTTTGATTATCAGAGATGTCTATTATATCATGTCCGGTTGAATAGTTATAAATAAATGAGGGAGGAGTCAGGAGTCA
>NZ_JBNHER010000191.1:0-15214 GCF_050015975.1 Dapis purpurea BLCC-M126
GTTTTAACCAGAGGTAATTATCAATTATCCATTATCAATTATCAATTAATGAAACACCAGTCAAATACTAATTCAAAGACTCTAAAAAAGTCTTTACTTCACCATCTCGACTCAAAACTAATCGAATTTTAGCAGTCTTTCCACCCTCAATATTAGACACAAAAACTTGGTCTTCTAGAGGCATATTTGTATTACCATAAAACTCAACGGATGCTCGACTAATGGGAGTTACCTTTTTCACCGAACCATCACCATTTAATAACAAACTATATTGCAAATCCTTATCTAATTCTGATGGCGGTTTCCAACTTTTTTGAAAGTATTCTCTCACCTCTGCTACTTGGGGAATTTTATCAAATAATGTATATTTAGACTTCTTTTTTTCATTACTAGGTTCAACAGTAGTTGGGATATCTCGCACGGCAACCGGATCTACATCCTGCAACGGGGGTAAATCAATTGCTCTCGGAACATTTACAGGAATACGACTCACATCAAAATAAGGTTGTGCCCTTCTCCTATTAATATTTGCTAACGGAGCTTGATTTGGAGCAGGTTGAATTTGCAGATTTGGAGGCGGTTGCGCAGGAGATCTAGGTTGCACTGGCACTCCATAATTAGGTATTGCTGCTGGAGGAATTGGCGGGGGTGTCAGTGGTGGTGCTTGAGGAATAACGAATGTAGTAGCATTTCCCTGGTTTTGGGGAGTGCGAGAAAAATCAGGTGGTGGTAAATTATTAGGAGCAGGTGGTGCTGGAGGATTTGGTTTAGGAAATAAAGGAGATGGTGTGGGAATAGGAGAAGGTTTGATTATGGTTGTTGTTGGTAAATTTGTTGGTGGCGTTGGTAATGGCGATGCAGGTACTGTTGGCGTTGGTAATGGAATAGGAGTTGGAGATGTCTGGGGAGGAGATTGATTATTATCTGATGTAGCAATTTCATTTTGCTTTTGCTGACTTATTGCATAGCGGTTATAGAGTTTAATTCCGCCAGCAGTCAAACCAGCAGTAATTAAAATTAGTATGGCAGTACGCAACCATTCGGGAATAGGTTTAACTTCGCCATTAGACTGAAACTGAGGTAATGTCTGTAAATCATTTTGAGATTCATCTAGGGCGAGCGCTAAGTCAAATAATTGTAGCATACTCAGGGAAATAAATTTTCCTGATTCTTTATTTGCCAAAGACCCCAAAAATAAATCATGGGTTAATAAGTCTCGTGGCTGTACATAGATATTTTGATTATTTATCGGGGGTTGGGAATAAGGATTTACAGCTTTACCATCAGCATTTTCGATAGTATCTTCTACGCTAGTTTCTTCCTGAATTTTTGTATAAGATAATATGTTACTAGCGTTTTCTTCTCCTATATTTTCCATCTCTAAAGGCAAATTCGGAGAGTTATTCAGAAATTCTTGGACATAAGTAGTAACAACTTCGTGGAGAGTATCCAGTTCACGGCGATCGCCTCTGACTTTAATATGCTCTGCTTCAGATACCCTGGGGTCGTCAAAACTGAGGCTAAATGATTGTTGTCTTGGCATACCAAACCATGTTAACAATTTTAAACCTCTAGCTGTCACTTTCAATGTACAAGTTGGGGGGGTGTAAGTTCGTGAAAACATTTGAATTAAATCTCAATCTAAAATCATACCATCTACAGCTTTTAGCTATTACTACCTAAGTAAGAATTTTCTTCATTCTCAACAATTCAGTTATACAAAATCCTAGGAGTCAAGTACGAGAGTCGTTGTAGTTGGCACCTAACTTCGGGAGTCGGAAGAGAGGAATTTATAGCACTTATTTTTGCCGATGACTGTTTGATGTTGTCGAGAGAAGTAGCTCGTATTTCACAAAATATACTCCCATATTTGTAGGATTATCTGATTTAATTGGCATTGCATTAAATCATAGAGAAATAATAATATAAGGAATTTAACCTCTATTGCTATGATTAACGAATTATTCTTAATTCTCTGAATCCTTTACATTTTTTTGTTTCATCAATTGATTTGATAATTTTATGTTTTTTTCCTGGCAACAATTTTGATTAATTATGTTTTTTTAATGATGGGTTGATAGTGTTGTTTTCTTCTTAAGATTTAAGGCTTGATAAAAGACGATTGCATCCTTGAGGAGCGCTATAAAATAACAAATCAACTAATAGCTTTAATGCTAGTGTTTCTGGGTTATCTGGTGTCATATTTTCACGATTCCAGTAATAATCCTGATATGCTTTTTTAAAGTTAGCAAGATATTCTCTTAATAAAGTAACTGATTGAGGTTTACTATTTTGAGCGCCCATTTGTTCCATTAATGCCACTGCACGACGAATTAATGCTTGGTTTTGTTTTGCTAAGTGACAGATAACCAATATAAAATTCTGAGCTTCTTCTAGTTTTAGACGTTGATTTTGGGATAGTGCCGATTTTTCTCCCTTGTCTTCTCCTACTGTTAGAGCAATTTCATTAGCAATTTTAGGGGGTATATTTAATTTGGTTGCTACTCGAAGTATGGACTCAGAATTCATACCTATTAAAACCTTGAGGGCTAATAGTGTCATGTCCAATTTTGTTCTAATCTTGTCTAATGGAACTTTTTGGGCCAGTGGAGGCTGGATATAATCTTGTCTCTGAGGAAGTACGAAAACTTTGGCATTACTGGGTGTTGCAGATATTACCATATTGTATACCTCTTAAAAATTTAAAACTGAGCACGTCCATTGTAGTCCTAGTGAAGCAAATTGTGTCTACTGTGGAAAAAAATTTTTTGTCTGGATGTTTTCCTTAATGTTTGTTTTTTCAAAAATGGATAAAAGTTAACAACCTTCTCCTGTCGAAATCAGGAAATAGGATACAGGAGTCAGGAGTAATTTTTTATCTTTGCTATACTCCTGACTAAAAGCCTTATAGAAGCCATTTGGTATCTTGGCAAAGTTGCGAGTTTTTGGCTCAGGAGTCAGGAGTCAGGAGTCAGGAGTCAGGAGATTAAGAAATAAAATAGGGAAAAAAGGTAGAATAAGCGGCCCCCATCTCCCCACCCTCCCCACCCTCCCCACACTTCCCACACTCCCCACCCCCATCATCTATAAAAAAATAGATCCGCTTAGGGGTTCTATAGGGTGGGGTTTCAATTACCATCTTCTTTATAGTTTCTACAATTGGTTGGAGTTCCGAATACGAACAAAGATTGCTGCCTCCTGACTCCTGCTTCAATATTCAGATAATGTGCTGATACCACTTGAATAAGTATTTGCTACAAAATCCTAGAGCTGGTGTTTCCTGTTTCTGAATTCTGGTATTCCCTGTTCCCAAATCCAGTTTTTTTTGTTTCCAGATTGGGTATTTCCTGTTCCCAGATATAGTATTCCCTGTTCCCAGATTCGGTATTTCCTGTTCTCATATCCGGTATTCTCTATTAAAGTTTCCCTACAAACAAAGCCTGTGTAATATTCTTTAATAAAACTGGTATAAGATGGCTTTGAGCAAACAACGACAGGAGATAAAACTACAATAATCTTTAGGAAAAACTGAACCATATAGTTAACAGAAATCTCGATATTGATCCATAGCTTGTCACTATTTACGCACACCATTAACATAAATTTAGTTAAATCTATCAAAATAGATTTTAGGAATCAAAAATAAAAAGTATCTAAACCCGATTCATTCTACTATTAAAAATATGAACAAGTTATTAGAAGAAATATTGATTTTGAGTGAAATATTGATTTTGACTAGAGTAGAATCAGGTCAATTAGAATTTGATCCTGCATCAATAGATGTAATTATTTTTTGTCATCAACTCATTAAAAATATCCAAGTAAATACACGCAGAAAACATAAATTTACTTTCGTGGCGCAAGGTAAACTAGAGGATTTATATCTAGATAAAAAGTTGCTACATATAATTCTAAATAATTTATTATCTCATGCTATTAAATATTCTTCAAACGACAGTAATATAAGTCTAGAAGTATTTCGAGAATCAGAAAAAATTACTTTCTGCATTTCCAATCAAGGAATTGGGATACCAGGATCGTCTATAAAGCAACTATTTAAACAGTTTGAACGAACATCAAATGTAGGCGTGATTGATGGAACAGGATTAAGTCTATCTATAGTTAAACAAGCAGTTGATTTGCATGGTGGGTATATTAGCATTGATAGAACAGAAGGAGTTGGTACAACTATTAAAGTAACATTGCCATGCACAACAATCTAAATAGATACCGTAAGCATTCAGCTATTAGCATTCAGCAATCAGATGCATGAACTTATGCAAGGAATAACTGAGGTTAGGTTGTAGCCAATTTCATTAATTAATTTTAATTCTTCTTGGTAGATAATTCTCCTCTAGTATGATAATGAGTTAACAACAAATAGCTGATAGCTGATGCCTGATGGCTGACTGCTGAATGCTTACTAGATACCTCCAAAAAGTAAACTTGTCCTTGATTTAACATAAGCAAGAGAAGTAAAAGTCACTTCACCTTCATATTTAGTACCTTTTTCCTAAAAATATATTCCTTGTTGCTTGTTGCCTACTATCTATGCGCAAAAAGTCTATATCTTTTTCACGCCTATATCTAAATGAATAATGAACTAACGATTAAATTTTATTAGTCTTATTGCACAGATATAATTTTAGCATTCAAACCATTATTCTGCAAAGTTCTTAATAGTTGATCGGCTTCAAGACGACTCCGAAAAGCTCCAGCTTGCATTACAGAATTACCATTAATATTAGTAGAAAAAGCATCTGGTACGAGCGATCGCAACTTATACTTCTGAGAACGGTTATTTACATTTACAACTACCCGATAACGTAAACCCAAAGCTGCTGCACGACTTCGAGAATTAGACCTTAAAGATAGTCTAGGCCAAGGATTAGGATTTTGATTTCTGCCAATACCGGGTGGCACATAACCTCCGCGACCAAGGGGAATATTGGTTGTCGGAACAGGTAGTAAACCAGGAGAAGCAACTGGTGTGTTACCTCCAAAAGTTGGGGTAGTGCGTCTAGGGGGTAAATTTCGCAACCTTTCTAAAGTTCTTCTCCCTGACTCTGGTGGCGATACTGGTATTTCAATTGCTTGTGTATTCTGATAATTAGGATTAGTTTGTAGTAATCTTTGTAAATTTCCCTGACGACTTGTCGCGTTATAGGAATTTCCCCTAGATGGCTTCTGGTTTTCTGGAGGTGGCACAGGGATCATAATCATTTCTGTTGTAGAATTTTGTGGTCTTGGTCGAGAAATAATGCTACTAGATATGTTCCGCTCTCGTGGTTTTTCTGCTGAGGGTGAAAAATTTGATTCCTTTGCTTTTACCTGAGTATCCTGCTGAATAGATGCAGCTTCTATAATGACTTCCTCCTGGTAAGACTCCTTTTGTGCCTGACTTACTGTTGGGGTAGTTGGAATATTCCTCAGAGGAGCAACTCTTGGGGGAGGAGCAATTTTACCCGCAATGTCAATACTGCCATAATTACGATCGCCCCCTAAAGAATTTCCATAAGCAGGAATAGTTTTACCTTTCACTACAGAATAAATATCATACCTACCGTTATTACGAATAGTATTACGACCAGGTTCTTGAGAGTTACCCAGATCGGGTAGGGATCGGGCGATCGCTGCTACTCCATTCTGTCTATTACTTTCTATATAATTACCGCGCAAAATTGGCCGTGCATTTCCTTGAACAATAATCCCATTTTCATTTTCAATTAGACGATTTCCTATTATTTGTGGAGCAGCATCATCAGAAATTTTAATTCCCACACCTGTATTTTGAAACAAATTATCTCTGATTTCTGGCTGAGAATTATCAGAAATTGTTATGCCACTTCCGCCATTGTTATAGAAACTATTTTCCTGAATAATTCCTGTATTACTACCCACCATAGAAATCCCATTTAGGCGATTGCCAGTGAAAGTATTTTTACTAATAAGACAGTCACTAGATTCTATCCATAAACCATAACCTTGAAGATTAGGATTTGTGACTGTTACACCATTTAAAGTAGAGTTATTAGCAGCTACAATTGTAATATTTTTTTGTTTTAAAGTCGGACTATTAAAATTACCACCACCTTGAATTAAAACATTTTTACCATTATTGAAAGAGTTACCTTTAATGGTAATTTTTTGCCGTAAAATCAAAGGAAAAACTTCACCTGTTTGTCTACTATAAGTTCCCGGCGCAAGTAAAATTTTTGTGTTAGGTTGAGCAATTTTTAAAGCATAAGTAATAGTTTTCAAAGGAGCAGTTTTACTACCATCTCCAGAATCTCTACCAATAGATGAACTAACATAAAGCACTTTCATCTGAGAATTAGCTTGAGTCTCTGGGGATTTGGCCACTTGTTGTACTAATGGTACTGCCAGACTTGTAGAAGTAAATAACCCCAGTAGTGCTGTAGCTAAAAGAGGTGATAAACAGTTGCTTTTCAGAACTAAATTTGTTTGATTATTTTTTTGTGAAAAAAGGATAAATATTTGGTTCACGGCTTTCCTCCTAGGAAACTGTGACAGACAATTTAGTTATTATATTTTCTTAAGTATCTTTTATTATGGGGTGTTTTGAACAAAGATTTTAATTTTTGTAAAGATGATTTGATTATCAAAGATAATGGGTAATATTATGTCCGCTTGAACAGTTATAAATAATTAAGGAGAAGTCAGGAGTCAGGAGTCAGGAGGGGGGAGGGGGGAGAAAGAAAGTATAAGTATGGAGAAGCAGGAAAAGTTTTTTGTTGGTGTCAGGGGAATGGAGTTCTATCGCTAATTAAGCGACCATTATCTAATTCTTAATATATCTAGCAAAATTTATTTTTAGAGATATAAATGGAACTTTGCAATTACCCGAAATTATTTACTCTTCCCACCCATTTTGCTCTTAAGAAACTCTACTACTGCCTGGTTGTCGATGCTATTTAGGGGAGTTTCACCATAATTATTTTTAGCATTCACATCTGCTCCATGAGAAATTAACAAAGCAGCTACTTTCTGGTTATTTACTTTATGTAAGGGAGTTTCACCATAATTATTTTTGACATTCACATTTGCTCCATTAGCGATTAAAATTTCAGCCACATCTTGATTATCTCTAGCATAATGTAAAGGAGTTTCACCATAATTATCTCTAGCATTAACATCTGCTTCATCCCTAATTAAAATTACAGCTAATTGAGCTAATTTAGTGTAATGTAATGGGGTACTACCATCAGCATCCTTAGCATTTACTATTGTTGCTGTTAAATCAGCACCTTGAGTAAATAGCAGTTTTGCCACAGATTTAGATGTAGTAAAAATGGGAGTAAATCCCCATTTATTTTTAGCGTTAATATCAGCTCCATTTCTAATTAATAATTGAGCAACTTTTGGATTTTCTGTTTGATGTAGGATAGTATTACCTTCTTGATTTTTAACGTTAACATCAGCACCATTAGCAATTAATAATTGAGTTATTTCCTGATTATCTTTGCCATAATGTAGAGGTGTATTTCCATCTTCATCTTGAATATTTATATTTGCACCATTAGCAATTAGTAGCTCAATTAAATTTTTGTTTCCCAGTGCTACAGCCTCATGCAGCAAACTATATTTACCAGAATTAACACTAACATCTGAATCACCAAACTTTGCTCCACGAATAATCATTGATTTTGCCATCTCTTGACTTCGCACATAATCTAAAGGAGTTTGATTATTATTATCTTTAGCATTAATATTTGCTCCCCGATCAATTAATAATTCTGCTGCTGATTGACTATCGTTGGTCACTAGATAATGTAGAGGAGTTTTACCTTTTTTATCTTGAGCATTTATATCTGCTCCATGAGTAATTAATATTTCAACTACTCCTCGCTGACGAGCATTATGTAGAGGAGTAATACCTTGATTATTTTTACTATTAACATCTGCTCCTTTATTAATAAGTAAAGCAGTTATTTCCTTGCTTTTACCGGCATAATGTAGTGGAGTATTATCATTGTTATTTTTTGCATTAACCTGAGCCCCATTAGCAATCAATATATCTATTACTTCAGACTCATTATCCTGAATAGCATTATGTAATTGTGTATTTCCTTTGGCATCTGTGGAATTAATACCTTGACTAAATCCCAAGAATATTTCTCTTACCTGATACACCAGTAAATTATCAGTTAAATAATTTAGTGTACCGCCAATAACAAAGACAGCAATACCTATTCCTAATAATACTTTTTTTCGTTGAAATTCCATTAATTTATTTTTCTTGTCATAGATTGATTTTTTGACCTGAATTGATTTTTTAATCATTGAAATTCTTAGAAAATAAATAGTGTACTTTATTGCTTTGAGGTAGTAATCCTAAACCAGAGCATTAAAAAAGAATCTTACCGAAATATTGTGGTTTAAAGCCTCCCCTTGGATAGGGGATAATAAATAAAAATTTTCCTGTTCGTCAATCCTCTTCTTTTCAAGGAGAGGTAATTCTAAATTCTTAATTCTAAATTCTTAATTCTTGAAAAATAATGCCCTCGGATGATCGAAAACTTCATTTCTGATCCTATTAGGGAGAGGTAATTATCAATTATCCATTATTAATTATCCATTATTAAATGACCACCTAATACCTAAAATTTATTTGTAGGAAACATTTATTAAATAGGTACTAATCAAAATTTTATTACCACTGAAGCGCGATGGTATAAACAATTAATCTAACAAAAATTTATAGCTTGAAAGTAAGAATTTTCTATTAATATAGCCTAATTATACTTTAGGCTTTGCCCTTTGGTCATCATACTGACTAAAATATTTCAGAAATTTAACTATTTATTAGGAGATTGTTTGTCAAGGAAATTTAAAAAATGGGATAAGGTACAGCTAACAAGACCTGATGTAGTTACCGAATTAAATTGCTCCTGGTTAACGACTACTATCTAATTTCTAGATTGCAGGCAATATTATAGTATAAAAAAATCTATATTAGTAGCAAAATTTGTCTTAGTCTGCCCCTCAGATATTTGAAAGGGAAAGATTATAGTTATTTTGATAAGTACAAACTAGGATTAAAATTTATAGGATAATTCTTATGGGTGATAAATATAATTGGGATAAAAATGTGCAACCTTCGGTTCGCCGAATTCTAGATGCTAACTTAGATAGGGCACGGGAAGGGCTGAGAATTATTGAAGAATGGTGTCGCTTTGGCCTTAATAGTATTGATTTGGCCAATGAGTGTAAACAATTACGTCAAGAGATTGGGAGTTGGCATGGCACAGAACTGAGAATGTCCCGCAATACCCCCGGCGATCCTGGTACAGAATTGACTCATCCACAAGAAGAACACCGCTCGGATGTTCAACAACTACTGCAAGTTAACTTCTGTCGCTTAGAAGAAGCACTCAGAGTTCTAGAAGAATATGGAAAAATTTATAATTCCCAGATGGCTTCTGCTTGTAAACAAATACGTTACCGAGTTTATACTATCGAAAGTGGGCTTTTGGCCTATCAAAGAAATCAACAATTGCAAAATTCTTACTTGTACCTTGTTACCTCACCTCAAGATAAATTAATCGAGATAGTAGAAGCTGCTCTTCAGGGAGGATTAACTCTTGTCCAATACCGAAATAAAACGGCAAATGACATTACAAGACTGACAGAAGCACAAAAACTTTGTCAAATCTGTCGTCGCTACGGCGCTCTATTTATTGTTAATGACCGAGTAGACTTAGCGATCGCTGTTGATGCAGATGGAGTTCATCTAGGACAAAATGATATACCTATTAATCTTGCCAGACAATTACTTGGCCCTCAGAAATTAATAGGGCGTTCGACTACAAACCCAGAAGAGATGAGACGGGCAATTCAGGAAGAAGCAGATTATATTGGAGTAGGACCAGTATATGAAACTCCTACTAAATTAGATAAACCAGCAGCAGGTTTAGAATATGTGAGTTATGCTGTGAATAATTGCCCCATTCCTTGGTTTGCTATTGGTGGAATTGATATGCAAAACTGTGATGAAGTTCTATCTTCTGGTGCGGAGCGTGTATCTGTAGTTAGGGCAATTATGCAAGCAGAACAACCTACTTTGGTAACTCAATATTTTCTTTCTCAACTAAATCGTTATCAAGCTCTACGTTCTCATAATATATTACCGGAAAAAGTCTAGTGCCGCTACGCGGAAGTCAAAAGTCAAAAGTCAAAAGTCAAAAGTATTGGTTAGTAAGGCTTTGAGGATTTTGTAACTGGTCAGTTATTTCTGCCATCCTGCACTAGGCTACAAAAGAGGGAGTAGAGAGTTAGGGGGAGTTGGGGGGTGTGGGGAGTGTGGGATGAATTTTTTTTACATAAAGAAGAAGCAAAAGATGGGTTTACCTTGTCTGCAAAGATTCATCTTTTGCTTCAGCAACTTCGGAAGAAATAGTTGATGTATCTAGTGAGATAATTGGTTTTATTTTTTATTATTCGAGATGTCTAATGTCAAATCAAATTACGCTTAAGGTTAATGGAGAAACTCGTACTTGTTTACCCAAAACACTCTTACCAAATTTCCTGGAAGAGTTGGGGTTAAATCCTCGTTTGGTAGCTGTAGAATATAATGGCGAGATTCTACATAGACAATTTTGGGATAAAACAGAAATGCAGTCAGGGGATAAATTGGAAATAGTTACTATTGTTGGAGGCGGTGTATAATTTAGAATTTAGAATTCAGAATTCAGAATTTATATGAGATCGGTAGGGGTTTGGTTTCCAAAGCCTTACAGTAATTTATAGATTTATCAGTCTCCTTATTATTTTTGTTATAAGAAACCGGGTTTGTTGGAGACAGATGTTAATATTTATCGGCATCTAATACAAACCCGGTTTCTAGAATGCCAGACAAATTATAGCGACGCATCACAAACGCCAGATTTATCAGTCTCCTGATTATTTTTGAAATTTAGAATAAATTTTAGATATAGCGCTACCCAAAGTTTAGAATTCAGAATTCAGAAGTAATATCATGTCTGGATAATCAGTGATAAAAACTTTTTGTTTGTAGTAAAGCTCTAGCCCTATCTATAAGTTCGGGCTAGAGCTTTACTACGGACTTTAATTATAACTACTCAACCGGACATAATATAATTCCTGATTAAGTTTGAGCATTTATAAATCACTTTTGACTTTTGATTTTTGAATTTTGACTTATCAAGTAGGGATATCCCAATAATTAAACAACTATTTTTAACTCCAAAGTCTAGAAAGAAAGCGGTACATTGAATATGTATAGCAATATTAACAATTACTTATGAGTAAAAAACTCCTTTCCAACATCAAAGGTATTCTCAAATCATTTTTTGTCATTGGGTTGGTGTTAACCTTAGTTTTCAGTCAAGCTGATGCAGCAATGGCCGCTCGTAGTGGAGGGCGTATGGGCGGTGGCTCCTTTAGAATGCCAAGTCGCAGCTATACATCACCTACTCGTAGTCCCGGAGGTGGTTATTATAGAGGTGGTGGTTACTATCGAGGGGGCGGTTTTGGTTTTCCCTTCTTAATACCTTTCTTTGGTTTCGGTGGGTTTGGTAGTCTATTTACAATTTTGATTTTTATCGCGATCGCTAATTTCTTAGTTAGTAGTTTCCGCAGAGCGACTGAAAGAGATGAGTTTGAGAACTATAGCGATAACCCAACTGTTTCTGTTGCTCGTGTACAAGTTGGTTTATTGGCAGAAGCTAGAAGTTTACAAACAGACTTAGATAGAATAGCTGAAAATGCTGATACTGGTTCTGCTGCTGGTAGAGTGCAAGTTCTCCAAGAAACAACATTATCTTTAATTACGTCATCCTGAATATTGGAGCATTGACTTAATCAACGAATAACGGTATAATACGTTAAAACACACACTATTAGACAGGCTGCGCTTAATCTCCATGAAATCCATCAGAACCAAACTCAAATTAAATAATCAACAAAAAACTCTGATGGCACAACACGCGGGCTACTCTCGATGGTGCTACAACTGGGGTTTAAGTTTGTGGAATGCTGCTTACAAGGATGGTTTCAAGCCAAACCCTCGTAAGCTCAGAGAAGTTTTTACCAACCACACAAAACCGTTATATCCTTGGATGAAAAACTTATCTTCTAAGGTTTACCAATATGCTTTCATCAACTTAGGTGAAGCATTTAAGAGGTTCTTTCAAGGATTAGGTAAATATCCAAGATTTAAGAAGAAAGGTAGGTCTGATTCATTCACAATAGATAATTGTGGAAAACCAATAGAACTAAACGGATGGAGCCACAAATTACCTTTTATTGGTATGGTGAAAACTTATGAACCTATTGAAGCAACAACTAAAAAAATAACTATTAGTAGACAAGCTGGCGATTGGTATTTAAGTTGCAGCTATGAATTTACTCCGACTGCAACTTCAAAAACTACTGAAGTTTTAGGTGTAGATTTAGGCATTAAGACATTAGCAACTTTAAGCGATGGAAAAGTCTTTGAAAGTGTAAAGTCATACCGTAAGTTTGAAGCGAAGCTTTCGAGACTACAATATCTTAACCGCAATAAAAATATTGGTTCAGCTAACTGGAGGGCAGCACAACTGAAGATAGCTAAGCTACATAGGGGAGTAGCAAACATCCGCAAAGATGCGCTTCATAAATTGACAACATATTTAGCCAAAAACCACGGCACTGTTGTGATAGAAAACCTAAATGTATCTGGAATGTTAGCCAACCATAAGCTAGCTAAGTCTATAGCAGACCAAGGATTTTATGAGTTTCGTAGACAGCTAGAATATAAAACTCAGTGGTACGGTTCTGAGCTGGTAATAGTAGACAGATTTTTCCCATCTTCTAAGACTTGCAGTAGGTGCGGTCATGTTCAAGATATGCCATTGCACTTGAGAACTTATGATTGCCCTGAGTGTGGGATATCTATAGAACGCGATCTGAATGCCAGTATTAATTTAAGAAATGCGGTCGGCTTGACCGTGAATGCCTGTGGATGAGTAGCCGCCGACGGTCTCAGCAGAAGCAGGAAGTAAACATTAAAATATCACGCTATGTGACGTTTTATATCAGTTTTATGAAGCAGTTATGGTGCTGCCAATAGTGAGCAAGCAAGGTTAGACTCCGCAGAGGCAAAATTTAATCAGTATGCTCTGAGTGAACGTAGTAAGTTTTCTGAAGAAACTCTTTCTAACTACAATAATCAATTAATCTCTAAAGATGCTCAAACTTCTTTGCCAGTTAGTGACACTAATGGTGAACTGCTGACTCAGAAACCAGAAGCACCAGGGGAGTATATTGTAGTGACTATTATTGTTGGTACTCAAGGTAAACTACTATTACCAACTATTAATAGTACGGAAGATTTAAGGCGTGCTTTGAGTCAAATGGGTGCTATTTCTAGCGAACAATTATTAGCTGTTGAAGTGCTGTGGACTCCTCAAGCAAGTGGGGATACTTTGACTGCTGATGATATGATTGCTGAGTATCCAGATGTTAAATTAATTTAGTTTATTTGCTTGACTCAACTTCCGATATTCTCCATTCTTATTTATGCAAGGGTGGAGAATATTTTTTTGATGTTTGATATAGCAGGGAACAGGGAACAGGGAACAGGGAACAGTTGGAAAAACATTTTCTAGTCTAAGGTTTATCATCAGTAATTGTCCTAAGCAATTCTTTCTTAGCTATATAATTTTGTCATTTTATTTTGCAGGTAGCTGTAGAGGCTTGGTTTCCAAACCCCTAGGAATAAATTTCTATGTCGTTAACCAAATTATTCTGATTTGTAGAACATACAAATGAAAAAATAATAAATCAAATTTTTTTCTGAAATTTGTGTCTGGTATTGCCACATATTAATATGTAAGTTTATAATATCTAAAAAATAGCTTCTCAGTAAAATAGTATGGTATTTTTGGCCAAAACTTAAAGTTTTTCAGGGGCAATGTTTGATATAAGCAATACTACTCAATAGATAGTTACTATTTCATTTTAAAGATATCACAAATAGTTTCAAACTTTAGATATGAAATAATTTCTTGAAATTACTGTATCCTCAAAGTTGTGAGCCTATAAAATCTTACTTTTGAATTTTGACTTTTGACTTTTGACTTCCCACTGGTGCATCTGCTAAAAAACATCCTTAAACTTAAAACTTGAATCAATAAGTTTCAGGTTGTCATAACTCGTACACAGATGCAATAAAAAATTAGTGATGAAGAACTGCAACCAAGCAATTAATTCCAGAGAATATAAACTTATTCTCAACGTTAATCAATTTTATGACCGTGCCCATACTGTAGAAAGATTTGGTAATTTAGTTGAGTTTTTAACACAACAGTTTTCTGGAAAAGTTATTAGCAGAGAAACAGAAGAAAAATCTAGGCAAACTTATTACCTAGATACGCCAAATTTTGATTTACGTCATTATGGTTTTATCCTGAGAATTAGGCAAGAAAAAAAATATGACCAACCGGAATATCAAGTAACTCTCAAACATCGTGAACCAGACCGTTATTTATCAGCTTCACAGGATTTATCCGCAACTAAACCGGGTAAAACTAAGTTTGAGGAAGATATAATTCCACCATTTCAAAGCAAGTTTTCTCAGTCAATATCTGTCAATCAAAATAAGCAACCAAACTTTGAAAATATTAAACAGGTGGCTAAATTATTTCCTGGATTAAAATCTCTTGATATTCCTGAAAAAACTCCAATTGAAGTAGTCAATAATTTTCAAGTTTATGAGGTGGTAAGAAAACTTGGAAATTTACAATTTGGAGATAAACATATTGTCAAAACAGATTTAAGTTTCTGGTATTTAAACCAGACAGAAAATTTGCCAGTAATTGCAGAATTTTCCCTGAAATATCGTATCCCGAAAAAATTGTTAGAATCCCCCAAAAAATTAGAACAATTTCCCATGCCAATGATTCAAGGAACAAATCGTTTATTCAAAGCATTGCAGCAACAATGGGAATGGATAAATTTTCATCCGATGACTAAAACTGCTTATGTTTATGGTGCAATAAATAAATCTCGAAATATGTTTTTGGCAGCATAAAAATCTCTTTTAGCTGCTTAAATTAGATGATTAACTAGCTATTATACTACGAACTTTAATTATATCAGGACTTACGCAGTACAACGTATTTTCGTCATTGCGAGCGACAGGGTTTGCGGAGCAGTCCGGAACGGATAGCAATCTCAAACCCTAATTTTT
>NZ_JBNHER010000192.1:0-13394 GCF_050015975.1 Dapis purpurea BLCC-M126
GACTCCTGACTCCTCCCTCATTTATTTATAACTATTCAACCGGACATGATATAAGTCCCGTTAGTAACTATCCTGAAAAAATATATAATTCATGGGTTTTATCAAAATAATTAGGTCTAAAACCCTGCCTTTTAAGGCCAAATATTTTTGGAGAGTTGCTCTAATCTCCGTTACAAAAACAACTTATGACTTCGTTAAAGATACTCTAGTGTCATCCCAAGGGGGTTTGAGAAAACAGTTAATTCCTAATTTTTCTATCAAACCCAACATACTCTGCTAATTTTTCGGAAATGAGTCTCTTTTAATTAACCCTTCAAACTCGGCAGTTGAGGGAGGGAACAGGTAACAGGAAGTAAATAATATCTGTAATTAATTTTGCATAGGAACTTAAATCACTTAAATTAAATCTTGCCGAAATTAAGGGTTTTAATAGTTTACTACTAAATTAATCCTCCGAGAGTTTTCTTAATATAGCTAAATGCTTATAGCTATCAGCTTGATTCAAGATTATTAGTTGTAATAGAAGTCACATTGATTAATCATAATGTCAGGACTTACCATGGAATATTTTTATGAGTTTGGAGAAGCAATGATTCTCAATTTTTGAAATTGTCAATTTTCACTATTAGAGATATAATATTTTACCATAAATAGATTAAACAGTCTATTCTATTCAGTCAATTAACCTCTAATAATTGTAGGTAAAAATTATCCTCAAATCCAACAAATATGGTGCGAAAATATTGGAAACATTTTGTATTAGGATTACTCCTAACATTTGTAATAGGAGCCTGTAGTATTTTTAATACGACCTCAAAGCAGGAAAAATTACCAATGGTAGACCTAATAATTACTCCTCCATTACCGGAGTGGATAGAACAAATTAGTCCGACGGGAGAAGCAGCTTCTTTAAATCAAATTCGGATTCGGTTTAAAGAACCTTTAATTCCTTTGGAAACTTTAGATTCTCCAGAACAACAGGAAAAGTTAAAGCAGTTTGAAATTTTCCCAGAATTACCTGGTCAATTCCGATTTTTGACTCCGAAAATGGTAGGTTTTCAACCAGCGAAAGCTTTCCCAAAGTCCACCAGAGTCAAAGTAACTTTGAAAGCTGGTTTATCTGACTTAAAAAATCATCAACTAGATGAAGATTTAGCCTGGACTTTCAATACTGAAGCAGTCAAATTAACAAATTTACCAACTAGCAAAGAGAACAATAGAAGACTAGAACCGATTGATATAAATCCGACTCTAAAATTCACCTCAAATGTAGAATTGGATTTAGATTCAATCACAGAGAAATTAAAACTTTTGCCCGATGGTAAAACAGAAAGTTTACCTTTTACAGTTAGTTTAGAAACATTAGAAACTGATGAGGAAGAACAACCTCCCATAGAAGCATTTGACTCTTATAGGCGTCAATGGAATTATTTGATTACTCCCCAAGTAACTCTGGAAAAAGGTACTAAATATCGTTTGGAATTTGACTCTGGGATTCAGCCATTAAAAGGTAATTTACCTAGTCAAACACCTTTTGTTAGTGAAGTAGAAACTTACTCTAATTTTGAATTTTCTCAACTCAAATTTTCCCAGGGAAGCGGTAGATTTGTTAAAGGTAATCCTAGTTTGGAATTTAATCATGGAATTGTACCTAATTCAGCAGTTGAAAATATCACAATTAACCCAGCACCACAAGAGACTAAAAATCTGATTCAAGCTTATGATAACTATAATATTGTTAGTATCAATCCTTGGCTATTAGAACCAGATACAAACTATACAATTACTATCGGCGCAAATCTCAAAGATAAATTTGGGCAAGTATTGAGTGAGCCGGTGGTATTAGATTATCAAACGGGAGATTTATCTGCTGATATTTCTGTACCTGGTGGGTTAAATATTTTCCCGTCTAGTCAAAATTTACAACTGAATATTTCTACAGTAAATTTGCCTGAATCAGAATATAAAGCAGTTTATAAAGTTGTACAACAAACAGATTTAGTTTACACAGAATCAGCTTATCCTAGAAAAAATAGGAAGAACTTATTACCTGTAACTAGAAGGTGGAAAAGTTACCCTGTTTCTGGGGAAAAAAATCAAATTACTGAAGTAGCAGTTCCCCTACGAGAACAACTCGGTGGTAAGACAGGAATGTTAGCTTATGGAGTTCAAGCGCGGACGAGTTCTTATGAACAAAATGGTGAGCAAAGATGGCAGGAACCAACATTTTATGGATTAGTACAACTAACAAATTTGGGAGTATTTGCTCAGTGGTTTCCAGAGTCGGGAATTATTAAAGTAAATCATTTAGATGATGGTTCTCCAGTTGTTGCAGATGTGGAGATTTATCCATCTCAATTAAATGCAAAATCTCAACCTAAACCTACTGTTTGTGCGACTGGAAAAACTGATGAATTTGGTCTGTTAAGTTTGAGTAAGACAGACTTAAAAAAATGTATGAATGGGAAACGTTTTTCTCAGGGACCAGAACTATTAGTAATTGCCAAGGAAGATCGAGATTGGGCATTTGCCAGTACGAAAGAATATAGCGGTACTTATGGTTATGGTATTTATTCTGGTTGGGATAGTGGAAAACCTGAATCGCGGGGTACTATTTTTTCGGATAGAGAACTTTATCAACCAGGGGAAAAAGTTTGGTTGACTGGAGCTGCTTATTATTTGGAAAATGGTGACTTGAAACAAGCTAAAAATATAGATTATCAAGTTACTCTAAATAATCCAGATGGTAATCAAAAAAATTTAGGTACTCAAACGACTAATGAATTTGGTACTTTCTCTCTAGAAATTCCTCTGGATGAGAATCAACTATTGGGTTATTACAATGTGGAGGCGAAAGGAGAAAATGGCGTAGAACTTTACGGACAATTTCGCGTTGCGGAATTTAAACCACCTAATTTTAAAGTAGACCTGGAAGTGGATAAAAAAATTGCTTTGGTTGGTGAAAAAATTGGGGTGGAGGCTGAAAGTAATTATTTGTTTGGTTCTCCAGTTCAAGGAGGAAAGGCTAAATATTATCTGACTCGTCAAAAAACAGAATTTACTCCTAAAGATTGGCAAGAATTTGATTTTGGTCGGCAATGGTTTTGGCCGGAAGAGGCGCCGACTGTTCCTAATAATGTGCTGCAAAAAAATGTGGTGCTGGATAATAATGGTGCGAATAATCAAATATTTACAGTCGGGAAAGATTTACCTTATCCAATGAATTATCGAGTAGATGTGGAAGTGACAGATTTATCTAATCTTTCTGTGGCAGATACTCAAAGATTTACTGCTCTACCAAGTGAGAAGTTAATAGGTTTAAAAAGTAGATTTGTTGCTGAAGCTAATCAAAAATTCCCGGTAGAATTTATTGTTACTAATTCTGAAGGAAAAGCACTTTCTGGGGAAAATATTCTGTTGGAATTACAAAAAATGGAATACAGCACTGTCACTCAGGTAATCGCTGGTAGTCGCAACCCCAGATATCAGGTGGAATATAAAACCGTTGCGACAGAAAAAGTCAGAAGCAACAATAAACCAAAAACCGTCAACCTCACGGCACCAGAATCTGGTAGTTATCGCATCCGCGCCAACTTTGCCAATGCTGAGGATAATATTACTGCCACCGATATTCAGATTTGGGCAACTGGAACAGAACGAGTTTATTGGGGAGGTCGCAATGAAGAGCGTCTGGAAATTAAACTCGACAAAGACACCTATCAAATAGGGGAAACTGCCACCGCTTTAATTCAGTCGCCTTATCCAGAAGGAGAATTATATTTTGCCGTAGTGCGTGACAAACCCCTCTATGAAAAAATTGTCAAAGTTAAAGGTGGTGCGCCAGAAATTCAATTTCAAATCACAGAGAATATGTTGCCTAATGCTGCGGTACAAGCAGTATTAGTGCGTCAAGGTCAAGCACTGGAAAATGTCGAACCTGGAAGTGTCGAAGATTTGATGAAAGTTGGTTTTGCTCCATTCAAAATTGATTTGGCAGACAAATACTTAAATGTAGAAGTGACACCCCAACGTCTGGAGTTACAACCAGGGGCAATGGAAAATGTGGAGTTGACAGTAAAAAATAGTCAAGGGCAACCAACTAAAGGTCAGTTTACAGTAATGGTTGTGAATGAAGCGGTGTTACAACTGAGCGGTCATCGACCACCAGACTTAGTTGAGACTGTCTACGCGGAGCAACCAATATCTACCCGTTTCAACGATAACCGCGAGGAAGTAACAATGGCAGAGGTTGCTTCTTCCCTAAGAAAAGGTTGGGGTTTTGGCGGTGGTTTATCCTCTGGTGCTGCTGGTACTCGCATCCGCAAAGATTTTCAGTCTTTAGCTTATTACAATGGGTCTGTAATTACAGATGATAAAGGTAAAGCAACGGTAAGTTTTAAAATGCCAGACGATTTGACAACTTGGCGCGTGATGACCGTTGCTACGGATGGAGATTTACATTTTGGCAATGGAGAGGCGACTTTTATTACGACTCAACCTTTAATGTCAAATCCTGTGTTGCCTCAGTTTGCTCGTATCGGCGATAAATTTGAGGGTGGCGTAGCAGTTACGAATAATACTGGCAAAAAAGGAAGTCTCAAAATAGATGGGGAAGTTAGTCAGAATATTTTGTTTGCCGAAAATTCCCAAACTACGGAAACTTTCAAAACCAGAGCAGACTCCGGTACTAACGCTTATCGTTTCCCGATGGAGGCAAAACAACCTGGTGAGGCAAAAGTGCAATTTTCGACCGACCTGAATAACCGCGACACTGATGGGTTTCAAGTTTCTCTACCCGTCCGGTCTTTAGCAGCAAGTGAAAGTGTAGTGGAATCTGGTACTACTAACTCCCAAGTACAAATTCCTCTAAATATTACCGAAAATGTGATGCCAGATGTGGGAGGTCTCGAAATTTCTCTAGCGAGTACGTTGATACCAGAAATTACTGCTCCTGCAAAAGTAGTATTGCTGAGAGACCACTTACCATTTCTCGAAACTCTCGCAAGTCAGTTAGCGATCGCCTCCAACCTCCAAATATTAGGTAAAAAATACGAGCAAGCATTTGTAGACTTCAACCCTAAACAACAGGCAAGACTAGCATTAGAAAAATTAGAAACGTTGCAACTGCCAGACGGTGGTTTTGCTTACTATCCAGGGCGAGAAGATTCCAATCCTTACTTGACTCCTTACGCTGCAGAAGCGATCGCTCAAGCATCAAAAGCATTCCCAAATTTAGTGGATGAATCGATATTAAAACGTCTGCGGAGTTACTTAAATGACCTATTAGCATACCCAGGTAAATATGATTATTGCAGCGAACAGCTCTGTAAAAATCAAGTGCGGTTAGATGCATTGATGGCATTGTCGGAATTAGGCAACACGCGCAATAGTTTCCTATCAGATATTTATCAACAACGGAAAAAACTGTCGCAGTTAGACCAAATCAAACTAGCGCGTTACCTATCCACGTTCCCCGAATGGCGCCAACAGTCAGAGGAAATTTTTAACGAAATTCAGGAAAGCGTCTATGAAACAGGGCGCAGTGCCACATTGAATTTACCTCCCACCTGGGGATGGATGAATTCGACTACGACAACTCAGTCTCAAGCATTGCGACTATTTATTACCCGCGACGCCAAACCACAAGTATTAGACCGACTATTACAAAGTCTGCTCAACTTACGGCACGACAGCACCTGGCGTACAACTTATGATAATGCCGAAGCATTGACGGCATTGGTTACTTATAGCAATACTCAACCCGCTCCACCAGACTTTGTAACAACCGCCAAATTATCAGGCAAACAGTTAGATGCAGCTCGTTTTCAGGGTTATGAAAATCCAAATCTATCTCTGAATGTAGCAATGGATAGCTTGCCAAAAGGTGAATCAGATTTAGTCTTGGAAAAATTAGGAGAAGGAAAACTCCACTATTTAGTTGAATATAGTTATCGCCTCCCAGGAAACCAACCAGGAAGGTATAACGGTTTGCGAGTAGCGCGAGAAATTCGTCTGGCAAATGAAGAAGAAATTTTGCAACGAATGGATCTATCTGAAGTGCCATCAACATTAGATGTCAGTGCAGGGCAAGTCTTTGATATTGGAATCGAAATTATTACAGACCGCCCCGTAGATCATGTAGTAATAAGTGACCCACTGCCAGCAGGTTTAGAAGCAGTTGACACCAGTTTCCAAACTGCCACTTCTGCTGTGGAGGCAAAAGCAGATAGTTGGCAAATTGGTTATCAACAGATATATCGCGATCGTGTCGAAGCTTATGCAGACCGTTTAAACCCAGGAGTGTATACCTTACATTATTTAGTCAGGTCTGTGACTCCCGGAACATTTATCTGGCCTGGAGCTGAAGCGCGGTTACAATATGCACCCGAAGAATTTGGGCGATCGGCGACGACGACCTTAGTTGTGAAGTAGTTGACCTCTCCCCCAACCCCTCTTCTACGAGGAGAGGGGAGAAGATTTATTAATGGAAAACATCTCCCCCTTCCCTTGCAGGGAAGGGGGATGGGGGGTTAGGTATTAATATACAACCGAAGAATTTGGGCGATCGGCGACAACGACGTTGGTTGTTAAGTAGTATGTGACTTTAGGGTTTTAGGGTGCGCAATGGGTACCCTAATTAGGATCTGCTGAAAAAAATTGGTTGGTGGGGGGAGGCCACACCGGAGACGGATGTCATTTCCCCTTACATTCACAGCTAAATTAACTTTGCTTTCTGGAAAATTTGCAGAGGAGTTAAACTTAACTCAGGTAATAAATCATTCCCTAAACTATCTTCCCCTTGCTTCGTTTGTGGAGGAGAATCTGGATAAAAAACGGTGATTTTCTTAACTTCTGTATCAATTAACCAAACAAGGGATACCCCTGCTTTTAGATAAGCTTCCGCTTTTTCACTAAGGTTACTAAAAGATTGAGCAGGTGATATAATTTCTATGACTAATTCAGGGGGAATGGGGCAAGGATCATCTTCTAACTCAATCTCCCCTAACTTATCATAAGATATATAGAGTAAGTCTGGAATCGGACACCAATCTTTGTCATTTCGTTTTAAGCGAACACACCATTCGATGCCAACTTCCCCTTTATCTTGATTCCAATCTTCAAGAATTGAGGATAAAGCAAGTGTTACACGGGAATGAGAACGTTTGGGTGACATTTTTTGAATTAATTCTCCATCGAAATATTCATACTTTTCACTAGCTAAAGGGGATGACAAAAATTCATTCAGTGTGAGCCTTTTTTCTTGGATAGCAGTCTTGGACATCCTTATAATTCTCCTAATTAATTAAGTAGAGTTAATACAGTATAATGTTCTTGACACTCTCACCGTTAAATCACAGCTCCTAGCTCCGCGCATAACGCTATGCAGATTTTCCAGCCTTGGGTTTCTTCTCAAACACGGTGTAAAGTAATTTCTATATCAATCGGAAACCCTCGTAAAGAAACTTACCAGCAACAAGAATCATGTCTATGGGCATAGAATTTAACCTCCTTTGGAAAGTAGCAGGATTTCTACTATACTACAGTTATACTATATAATATTTGAGCAAATAATAACCATGCCAAATCTAACAATAAAAGACCTAGAAAAATTAACAAGCGAACACCCAGACCATCAAATGGAATTAGTAGGAGGAGAAATCATCATTATGAGTCCGTCAGGTTTAGAATCAGATGAAGTAGCAGCAATGATTATTAATCTATTATTAAACTGGGTTCGACCTCGAAAACTAGGTAGAGTAACAGCTTCCAGTGCAGGTTTTCGTTTACCAAATGCAGATGGGGATGTTCGCGCTCCCGATGCTGCTTTTATTCGTGGCGATCGCCTACCTCAAACTACAGAAAATTATGCCGAAATACTACCCGACCTAATTTTTGAAGTCAAATCTAAAATTGATTCTGTAACCAAACTCCGAGATAAAATTCAACAGTTTCTAACTTATGGCACGACTGTAGGAGTATTAGTAGATCCCCGCAGTCGCACAATGGAAGTTTATCGCCCTAATACTGAGAAAGTTGTGCTTAGGGATGGAGATGTTTTACAAGTTCCAGAATTGTTACCAGGGTGGGAATTGCCTGTCGTTGAGGTTTGGGCACCAGAATTTTAATATCAGCTACAGCGACCTTAGTTTTGAAGTAGTCTGTCACTTTCAAAACCCAGTTTCTTCAAGAAACCGGGTTAATAGTTTTCTAATTTGAGATTTAGTTCATTTAAAGCTTTAAATACTCCTTTATTTTATCAGTTATAAGTGATAATTGATATTCCCATCCCTGATTCTTTTTGATAGTTCTTTTTTGTATTGGCAACCAGCATCGATGTTGTGGACCTGGTAATCTATTAAGTTCGTTTTTTATAACTTCATAATTCCTATGTCTACCGTGGATAATTTTTACAGCATCTTTCAAAGTAAAAAAGAAAGGAGTCCTTGCATTCCAAGCATGAGATAGAACGTATATTTTACAATTAGATTCTAGCCAAGCTTCTATGAAAGAAGTTTGATCGTTTTCCTTTCCTACAGTTTGATTAATAATTTTTGATTCATATATCTCTAACCATCTTTGAAAAAGAAACTCATTATTCGAGCTTTTTTTAAAAAGAATAACTCCCGTATTATATGTTTCACAAGCAGCTAATACTTTGTTAGTTTTAGGAGATTTTGCTTTATGGGGATCTGTGGGGTCTGGAGCAACAGCAATATCAAAAAAATCTAGAGTTTCAAATATTTCTTGACAACCATCACAGAAATATGTATCTGTATCAACAAACAAAGTTTTTTTATAAGGAGAACCATGATAAATATGCCTAACTTTATACAATAAACCTTCCTTAAAATTTTTAATATCTGTAGGACGAATAACGACTTGATCAAACAGTGAGTTATTAATATTTTTATCAGTTACTAAAGTAATATGAGCGCTTTCGTTGAGTTTTTTTAGACTTGTAGCAGAGACAATTGCTTCTTTAATATACTTGTCCCCTGTTGCAACATATAGATAACCTATTTCCTGATTATTCATAGTTATAACTTAAGATAATTGCTTCTTGATAGCGATGACCATCTCATTGATAGTATCATCATATCTTTGGTAGTGCATCAGTGAAACCCTTAAGATGAAAAAAAGCGAATTTTTGGATTTCAGTGGGTAATTAATTATGTCTCCTAACCCTTTGTTTTATCATAACTCCTAATAAATTTTCTGTGTTTAGTTTCTATTCTTGAACCATATTTATTAGCCCAAATTTGGGTAAATTCTGCTCCAAAAAATAGAATTTGCCAAGAATAATTTATCCATAATAATAATACTACTAAAGAACCTGCAAAACCATACGCTGAACCAACACTACTGTTACCTAAATATAACCCTATTAAACTTTTGCCAATTGTAAATAATATAGCAGTAATTCCTGCACCAATCCAAACATCACTCCAAGCTATTTTTACATCTGGTAAAAACTTATAAATTCCAGCAAATAATAACATTACTATCCCAAAAGAAATAGAAATATCAATTATACTCCAAAGACCATCTGGGGTATTAAGTATATTATTGAGCCATTGATTTATTGCCGTCAATACAGCACTAATTACCAATAATAAAATTAAAATTAAACCTCCTCCTAACACCATTGCCACTGACAACAACCGATCTTGAATAAATTGCCCAATACCACGGTCTGGTGACGGTGAAACATTCCAAATCATATCCAAGGCGAGTTTGAGTTGGGCAAATAAATTTGATGCGCCCCAAAATAGGGTAGCTATACCGATAAGGGTAGCAATAATACCCGACTGAGGACGAGAAATATTGATTACCAGTCCTTCAATAGTTTCTGCACCTTGCTCACCCATAAAATTTTCTAGTTGTGTGACTAACTCTCCTTCAGCAGCAGACTTGCCAAAAATAAAACCAGCGATCGCTACTGCAATAACGAACAATGGTGCGATGGAAAACAATGTATGATAAGTTAAGGCTGCTGCTAAAATAGGTGCTTTATCTTTTTGCCATGCTTGAACAGTTTGTTTGAGTAGTCCCAAGATAGTTTTAAAATTCACAAATTCAGTTTCCTTGATATAGTTAATTTTTATCTTTCGATCTAGAAGCTACTAGATTAAATCACGACTGTTATAGAACGTTAGAAGTATTAAATATTATTTATGAAAAAATTTAAACTCGCTTGTCAACTAAATTATACTATTTCTCAACCAACAATTTTACTATTTAATCTTCAAATTGTTAATAATAAATGTCAAAATATTTTACAAGAAAAACTATATCTTAATCCGTCTTTATATAGAGATGAATATATTACTAGCACAGAAAAAAATAGATTTATTCGAGTTAATGCCCCTCATGGAAAAATTGAAGTTTCCTATCAAGCAACTGTAAAATTATTTCATTATTATGCTGATTATATTAATATTCCTGAAGTTCCACTTGCTAATTTACCTGTAGAAACACTTCCTTATCTTTATCCTAGTCGTTATTGTCAGTCTGATTTGTTATTTGGTTTAGCCGAATCAGAGTTTGGAAATTTAAACCCTGGTTATTCTAGAGTTATGATAATTTGTGACTGGATTTATAACAAAGTAAAATATTTATCTGGCAGTACAAACTCCCAAACTTCAGCTTTTGATACTGCTACAGAAAGAGCGGGAGTTTGTCGTGATTTTGCTCATTTAGGAATTGCTTTTTGTCGAGCATTAAATATTCCTGCTCGTTTTGTTTCTGCTTATGCTTATAATCTTAATCCTCCAGATTTTCATGCTTGTTTTGAAGCTTATTTAGGTAATCGTTGGTATTTGTTTGACCCGACTAAATTAGTCCCACTTACGGGTATTATTAGAATTAGTACAGGTCGGGATGCTACTGATGTTTCTTTTGCCACTTTATTTGGCACATTTGAAATGAATGATCAGCATTTATTTGTAGAAGATATTTCTGATTTTAAAGATAATCACAAAGTAGAGGATTTTAAGGCGATCGCTATTTCTTGAATAACTGTGGTAGGTTGTAAATAATTGTAATATCATTTTCGGTTGAATATTTATAAATAATATCATGTCCGTTGGTATCGTTTGTGTAAAAGCCGGGAAAATATCCACCATATTTAAGGTTTTTTCTTCTCTTAAAGCTTCTTCCTTCTTCCTTACCTTCTCTATACAATACCAATGCTACCGGACATGATATAACGTAGGGAGGAGTCAGAAGTCAGGAGTCAGGAATCGTAGGAGCGATTTGCGATTCGCCCGTACAGGAGTCGGAAGAGAAAGAGTAAATTAGAGGAAGTGAAGAATGTTTATTATAACTGATTATCCGAACATGATATAAGCCGTTGTAGAACAAAGTGATATCATGTCCGGTAGCACCGGTATTGTATAGAACGCATTTGGTATCTCCAGAAAATAGGTCGGAGGGATAAGAAATTGATAATTTATGGGTAATAATTGATTTGATGATTGGATTTTGGGAGATATCTAATACACCCCATCTCCCCATCTCCCCACCTCCCCATCTCCCCCTCTACTTTTAAATAGATACCAAATGGGTTCTATAGAGAAGGTAAGGAAGAAAAAAGAAGTAGTAAGAGAAGGAAAAATCTTGCATAAGGTAAATATTTCTCCAACTTTTACACAAATGATACCAACGGACATGATATAAAACCAAACTAAACCTACGCGATATTAAAGTTTTTATATCAAATCCGCTTAATTCGGTATAAAAAAATTTTCATCTTCATTCAAGAGCAAATGTTTCTAAATTCTCTTTCCTCCTGACTCCTGACTCCTGACTCCTAGATTAACTATCTAATTACACCGATACTACCGGATTTGATATTAGGTATAATTCACTCAAGGGAGCAAGATGCTCCCACTACTCAACAATTGAATATTGAGAGGCAATTACAGCAAGTTCCAGGTATATGAGGTACAAATATTAAAGTTTAAACCTTTGTAGTGCGGGCATCTTGCCCGCTAACAGTCTACTTTCTGAAACCTAAATTAAGCTGACTGAGTTTCGACCATTTGATTTTCCTGACGTAGATAAGCTTCAATAAATGGGTCTAACTCACCATTCATCACATCTGTAATAGCAGTAGTCTCTTCCTGAGTCCGTAAATCTTTCACCATCTGATAAGGATGGAAAACATAGTTACGAATCTGATTTCCCCAAGCTGCCTCTACCATATCACCCCGAATTTCACCAATTTCTTGGGCGCGTTGCTCTTGAGCTATTACCAGTAACCTAGCTTTGAGTAATGCCAAAGCTTTTTCCTTATTTTGTAACTGACTCCGCTCTTGGGTACAACGCACAGCAAGACCTGTAGGAATATGAACTACTCGCACCGCTGTTTCTACTTTATTCACGTTTTGACCGCCCTTACCACCAGAACGAGAAGTGGTAATTTCCAAATCCTTCTCTGGAATATCCAACTCTACAGAATGGTCTAATATGGGCATCACTTCCACACCAGCAAAACTTGTTTGTCGTTTGCCATTGGCATTAAAAGGTGAAATTCTGACTAAGCGATGAGTACCTTTTTCCGCCTTCAAATAACCGTAGGCATAACGACCCATAATTTCTAAAGTTGCAGACTTAATACCTGCTTCGTCTCCCTCAGAAATTTCGGCTAACTGCACCTTATATTTATGCTCTTCTCCCCACCGAGTATACATCCGCAGCAACATATCTGCCCAATCTTGAGCATCTGTACCTCCTGCACCAGCATTAATAGTCAGAACTGCTCCATTTTGATCATATAAACCAGATAATAATTGCTGCAACTCCCATTGATCTAATTCGCGGTTGAGATTAGAAATTGTGACATTCGCTTCTTCCAGCAAAGATTCATCTGTTTCTAATTCTAATAACTCAACGATCGCCCTAGTATCTTCCAGATGATTTTGCCATTGTTGATATTGCTGGAGATGGGATTTCAGATCGTTAAGTTCTTGCAGAGTATTTTGTGCCGTTGTTTGGTCATCCCAAAATTCCGGTTGAGCAGCAATTTGTTCTAAATCTTCGATTTTGGCTTTGAGTGCGGGAATGTCAAAGATAGTCCTGGGTTGTTCCCAGGCGAGAGGACAAATTTTCTATTTCTCGTTTAATGTCTAATACTTCCATGGCGATCGCCTCCTAATCAAAAAAGTTTTTGTTTGTAGCACAGGCATCTTGCCTGTGAGAAGTCTACCTCATGCTCTTCGGAAATCCGCTGTATCAACTATATCAAAATTTAGTAGGGGCGGGTTCCAGTTGAAATTAATCATACCAACATTTGATTAAATGAACCCGCCCCGTCACCCCATCATCTAAAATCGTGCTTACCCAATTATTAATTATTAATTATTAATAATTAAATAATTCTGGTTTAAAGC
>NZ_JBNHER010000193.1:0-6189 GCF_050015975.1 Dapis purpurea BLCC-M126
TTTAACCAGAGGTAATTATCAATTATCCATTATCAATTATCAATTAATGAACCACCTTGCTCTCCTGACACAGCTAAAATAGTTCATTATTTTAGGGAGAAAGTATTAGCGTATATGGACTAAAATTATTGTGGGAAAAAACCTAATTCCCTATTCCAAAGTTTCCACTGGTACAGGTTCCCAAACCTCACCATATTTTTCCTTCAACTCTTGCCAAGCTTCCACCTGACCAGGTTCATACTCTCCTGGTTTTCCCCATTGCAAAAATGAACTCAAAGCCACTTCGCCGTTACTATCTAAAAAACGAATTGCGTAAGTAGTAAAATTTCCCCGTTTTGCTTCCCCAGTTTCAAACTTTACTTGTTTAATCTGATCCATATTCAGATGAAACTCAAAAATATCAGTGTGCATATTAGCATATTTACCTTTGGGAAGTTCAGCATAAAATAACTTTTGAATTTTTTCTCTAACTTCTAATACTGCAGCACTACTTGTCACAATTAAACGTAAAGTTCCAAGTTGTTCACAAGCTTCTAAAAAATCTTTCAGGTTAGTAGTCATAGATAGATATTTATTCTGATTATTTATTTTTCATAGTGTTCATAAGCAGCAACTATTCTCTGTACTAAAGGATGTCGTACCACATCCGCTTGAGATAGTTCACAAATAGCAATACCTTCAACATTCCGTAGAATCTTCATAGCAACAGATAATCCTGATTTTTGACTTAGGGGTAAATCTGTTTGAGTAATATCTCCTGTCACTACCATTTTTGAACGGAAACCTAAACGAGTTAATACCATTTTCATCTGAGCAGGAGTAGTATTTTGAGCTTCATCAAGAATCACAAAAGAGTTATTCAAAGTCCGACCTCTCATATAAGCTAAAGGTGCAACTTCAATAACTCCTTTTTCCATCAAAGTATTCACTTTTTCTGGTTCAATTAATTCATAAAGAGCATCATATAAAGGTCGTAAATAGGGATTAATTTTTTGTTGCAAATCTCCTGGCAAAAATCCTAATTTTTCTCCTGCTTCAACAGCAGGTCTAGTTAAGATTAGGCGTTCATATTGGTCGTCTAAAAGTGCTTTTACTGCTAAAATAGCTCCCAAAAATGTTTTACCAGTCCCCGCAGGGCCTACACAAAAAGTCATATCGTGGGTGCGAATGGCCTGGACATATTTTCTTTGCCGAAAAGTTTTAGCCCGAATTTCTAGTCCACGGCGAGTTTTGGCCAGAACATCTTGCTGAAGTTGTTCGAGGTCATCTTGACGGTTTGTCTCAATAGCATGGCGAGCAGTGAGAATTTCTACCCCAGTGATAGTTTTGCCATGTTTCCAAAGGCTTTCTAGAGAATATACAATTTTCTGGCATCGCTCAATTTGAGTTGCAGTGCCAGTTATAAATAATTCTTGTCCGCGTAGTACGATATTTGCCCCTGTATGCTTTGCCAGTAGTTTTATATTTTCTTCCTGATAGCCAGAAAGAGCGATCGCGCTATCAATACTAGGCAATTCTATTTGTAGTGCCTCTGTCATGCCAACATATTTCTTTATCTCATCCTCATTCTAGAATTGTTGGAATTAGCTATTCTAAAGCTAATCATAGTAAAATTTACCAAAAAATAAGGTTACCCTTTTAAGGGGATGAAAAAAATAAACTTCAGTATTTCAACTCTCTCTTCAGCCACAGGTAATAATAACTGTTAGCGAAGCTCCTCCGTAGGAGGCTAACTGAAATGCCCCCACTATTCCTGAGAGAGGTTAGTGGTGGCATTAGTTATGATTTTTATGTCATTCCATGTCCATTTCTTTTATATCTAATTGGACTTGGAGTTGTACCACGATGACGAGATAGTCTATGTCTGTTTTCAGGGAGGCGACTACTTGGTATAGTCCTTCTATTGTATACTCCCTCTTCTCGATTACTTGGATAGTCAGAATGATAAGAGCGTTGTATCTCTGGCTGGTCTTCGTATATTTCCAAATGTACAGATTGACCTGCTATTTGAGCTACTGCTGCTAACACAGTACGAACTGCTTGGATATTACGTCCTCCACGACCATATACTCGCCCTTTTTCCGGTTCATCAAAAGCCAGACGAATCCAAGCTTTTGCTTGCCGGGGGTTAACTTCACAGTCCACTCGTAAAGACTCTGGTGACTCTAGAAATGGCTCAATTAAAGACCTAACTATTTCAGCATAATCAGGATTCGTTGACTGGTGGTTGTTCCTCAGATTCGCTAATTGTTGCTGTTGCAGTTGACTCACTGTCACTGGTTTCGTTGGTTTCGGTATTGGCAGTTGCTTGGATCGATTCAGTATTGGTAATGGCTTCGGTCGATTCTGCATGGGAAACTGATACGTTTGCTTGGGTGTTAACTCCGATTCTGGATGATTCAAGGACATTGGCTTTTCTCAATATGTCACGCACTGTATCTGTTGGCTGGGCACCTTGTTCAAGGCGTCTTGTAATTGCTGGTACATCTAACCTTGTTTCATCTGTTCTGGGATTATAAAAGCCGAGTTCTTCTAATGGACGGCCATCACGACGGGAGTCGCTATTCATTGCTACTATCCGGTAGCTAGTCTCCCGTTTTTTTCCATATCGCTTTAATCGCAGTTTGATCATTTCGAGTGATTATACTCCTGTTTGGAATTATAAGCTATTGTTTCATCGTAACCTAGGCAGCATTTCGATATTTTTATCAACTCTACAGTTTTTTACTAGGTATTTTTGACTCTTGCTGTCCGTTCTGCTGAACTTACCCAAACTTACTCAAACCAAGATTTGAGTTTTGGAGACAAGCTTCCTGCTTCACTGAAGACTACTGCCCCAAAGACTGTAATTTATCTTCTCCACAGGCTTAAAATCGGCGGGAACTCCACCTACTTATCTTATAAGACTTCACGGGACGGGGCAGGGTTTAAATAAAATGCTATATTGAGCATCTACCATGAGAAATTTTGACAAAAAGTATGTTTAAGTATACTTGGGTAAGATTTCAGCTTCTGTTTCTGCCCTTCTTTTAAAGCTGCCCAAAGCCCTTTTTCTTTTTCTGCTTCTTTTTCTTCTTACCACTACCCATACCTTGCTGGTTACGCCAACCAGGAGGTGTTTTACCTCCTAGCATACCAGGCATTTCCATACCAGGCATACCAGGCATCCCCATACCAGGCATTCCACCTTGGCCCATTTGCTGCATTAGCGATCGCATTCTTTGGAAGTCACTCACCAGTTTACTAACATCTTTCTCAGCATAACCTGAACCACCAGCAATACGTCGTCGTCGGGAAGGAGATTTGGCTAAAAGTTCTGGATTTTGGCGCTCTTGGCGTGTCATAGAATTAATCATAGATTCACACCGCTTAAGCTGAGTTTCTCCCTGCTGCAACTGATCCTCACTTATTTTATTCATTCCCGGAATTAATTTCATAATTCCTCCCAGGGAACCCATATTTTTCATCAGCCGCGTTTGCTTTAGGAAGTCAGTAAAGTCAAACTTAGCTGAGAGAATTTTCTCTTGCATTTTTTCAGCATCAGCTATGTCAAACTCTTCCTGAGCCTTTTCTACCAGGGTAAGTACATCTCCCATCCCCAGAATTCGAGAAGCCATTCTTTCTGGATAGAAAGGTTGTAGGGCTTCTACTTTTTCTCCCACCCCTACAAATTTTATCGGTTGACCGGAAATTCGACGGACTGATAAAGCTGCCCCACCTCTTGTATCCCCGTCCATTTTTGTTAGGATTGCCCCTGTTATCCCAATTTGGTCGTTGAAGGTACGGGTCAATGTTGCAGCCTCTTGACCTGTCATTGCGTCTACTACTAGCAAGGTTTCCTGGGGCTCAACTGCTGCTTTAATTCTAGCAAGTTCGGCCATCATATCTTGGTCTATCTGTAGCCGACCTGCTGTATCTATAATTACTGTATCTATACCATCTGCTTTAGCCTGCTCTACTCCTTTTTGAGCAATTTCTACAGGGTCTATATCTGTACCTAATTCAAATACGGATACATCTATTTGTTTACCTAGGGTAACTAACTGGTCAATAGCAGCTGGTCTATATATATCAGTAGCTACTAGCAAAGCACTCCGGTTCTGCTTCCGTAAATGTAGGGCCAACTTAGCTGAAGCTGTGGTTTTCCCTGTTCCCTGTAAACCTGCCATTAAGACAATAGTCGGCAGTTGGTCAGCTTTTGCTAATGGAGTATTGGTTTCTCCCATTACCTCTGCTAGCTCATCATGGACTATTTTGATGAACTGTTGGTCTGGTCTTACTCCTGTTAATACATTTGCTCCTTTTGCCTTGGTGCTGACCTCGGCTATAAAGTCTTTCACAACTTGTAAGTTTACATCTGCCTCTAATAGGGCACGACGTACTTCTCGCAGGGCTTCTTGGATATTGGAGTCTGTAATTTTGTCTTGACCCCTTAGTTTTTTCCAGGTGACTTCTAAGCGGTCAGCAAGGGCTTCAAACATAAAGCAATTTCAGCTAACTAGTAGTAGTCTTTTATTATATATCATTTAACAACTTTTTGTATTTTTTTCCTAATTTTTTTTAGTGTTTATCTTTGTATTTGGGAATTCTCAGCTTTATTGTCTTGCTTAACTACTTTTTATCTTTTATGTATTGCTCATCCCAAACTTTAACAATATCTACTTTGATTGAGGCATTTATCTCGTTTCCACAAGATTAATCTCTATTCATAACCTACTTTCCGATCAAACACTTACACAATTTATTTTTTAGGGTTTTCGCTGCAAATAAAATTTTTTCTATATCTTAAATAATTAAGTATTTTAGGAGTTTTTCTGATCCTTAAGTTGACAGTTAAATTTTTTTTCTAAAAAAACTCTAGGTGAAGGAATATAATAACCAATCTAACTATTTGTACTAAAATAAAATTCACCATAACACAATCCAAACAATTTGTAAACCTAGATATAGCATTGAGCATGCATTAATACTGCTTGGTAAGAAATACTTTACACTTTTGTCTTTTTCCTGAATTTCCTCACACCTAAAACTTATGACTTAACACCTTTTTTTCAGCATATCTAGCAAACATTGTGAAATATTTGGTATTATTAAAATTTAATTTTTACAGTTCGTCCGTGATCTAAAATATTGCCTTAGAGGCAAGAATGACCATCCATAATATGCTGTGGGTAGAATTCATTTTTACTCTTTAAAAGTCCTCTATCCTGTTAATCTTTCAGTTCTAATGACAATACCCAATAGATAATTTATCAGTGGTAAGAGGTTAGTAAGAAGTCACACAAAGACTAGGGTATGTAAGGAAAAGTAAAGTCTCTCAAAAACTTCTTTCCTTCAGGATAGCTGTCCCTAAGTTGCAAATCCGATGGTTTTTATGCCTATCCAATCATATCAGCATCATTTTTAACACTAACCTAACTTAGACAAAATTATTTCAGATATTTACTACTCAACTCCAGATATATTTTCTATATTTTCTGCTTTGGACATCAGTGTAATCCATACACTACACTATAGTTTAGAAACTGCTTGTAAAATTAAGTTTTAAGAGACTGTTGGGCAACTAAATATAAAAGCTGGAATAGTTCCGGGGATTTAAATATGGCGGTTGGATACAGTATCAGTATTCATACTCCTAAAGTTATGGTAAAAATAGTTGTGCTTTTAAGCCACCTCCCTGTTCCCTATTTCATTTTTTTATATTTCCTTAGTAATGCTAAGTAATTTGTAAAACTTCCAAAGTCAAAGTATAGATCAAAAATCTGAACCTCTTAACCTTTATTACGCATTCGCACTTAATTTATTCCCTAACGATCAGATCCAGATATTGTATAAATACAAACAATAGGAACTTCTATATACTAAGTGCAGAATATATGAGGATATAATACTAATAAAAAAAAGAATGTTACGAAAATAAGGAAGATTTAAAGACTTTATCTGAGATCTCCTTTTGACTAAACAGGGAATATAAATAGTAATAAATAGTATTTAAGCTATTCATTCTGACTCCTGACTCATGAGTCTCAAAAACAGCGTAACTATTTGTAGTAAACATTAATCAAATTGGTATAAACTCTGTGCTGTAGTTAAATATCAATAATTTTCCGGAGTTTGATTGATCTTTATACTGGCTTATATCATGTTCGGATGATCACTTATAATAAAGCCAAAATCATTACAGTAGAA
>NZ_JBNHER010000194.1:0-29477 GCF_050015975.1 Dapis purpurea BLCC-M126
CTTTAAACCAGAATTATTTAATTATTAATTATTAATAATTAATAATTGGGTAAGTTAGAATCTAACTCAAAAGTAAATGTGGGTACAGAATTTATTATTCGGATTCCCATGCATCAAATTTCTACTAAAAATTCTCAATCAACTTTGGAATTAGAAGATAATAATCAAATTTAAGTTTAAACAGTATAATTTATTGAAGATGGAAAAAGTGGATTGGGATTTCCTCTCCTAGCAATTGTATAAACCGTTTATACGGTGAACTATTAAACCCATCAGGGAAAAGATAAATTATAATTTATCCTTTTTTTTAGAAAATAAATATTATTTAATAACTCCAAGGATATATGTTGACTATAGCTGACCAAAAAGCAAGAATTCTGATTGTTGATGATAATAGAGATAATTTAAGGGTATTATCTGATTTTCTTGATGAAATAGGATTTGAGGTATGGGTGGCTCCTTCTGGTGCAATTGCCATTGAACGAATTGAATATGCAGTACCTGACTTAGTATTACTGGATGTAATGATGCCAGAAATGGATGGTTTTGAAGTCTGTTCTATACTGAAAAATAATCCCTTGACTAAGGATACTCCAATTATTTTTATGACTGCTCTTTCAGACATCTATGATAAGATTAAAGGCTTTGAATTGGGTGCTGTTGACTATATAACTAAACCATTTCAACAACAAGAGGTTTTGGTTCGGATTAGACTTCACTTAAAATTACATTTTCTCAAGATAACACTGGCAGAAAAAAATGAATTATTGGAGGAGTTAATCCAAAATCTAGAGCAAAAAGTTATACAGGGAAATAACAATTTAGAAAAAGCAACTGTGGAATTACATGAAACCCAAGCTAAGTTACTCCAAAGAGAGGTTAAGTTACAGTATAATTCTTTCCACGATCCTTTAACAGGTCTACCAAATAAAGCTAGATTTTTGAGTCAACTTAATCAGACAATTGAGTTTAGTTTAAATCACAATTATCATTATGGTTTACTATTGCTTGATATAGATCGTTTTAAGTTAATTAATGATAGTTTAGGGTATTCTAAAGGAGATCTATTACTCCAAGAAATTGCTATTAGGCTACAAAATAGCATAGGAGTTAGTAACTTAGTAGCAAGGCTGAGTAGTGATGAATTTGTAATTTTATTAGAGGGAATAGAACATCCATCTGAAGCTACTGAATTAGCGGAACGTATTCAGCAAGAATATTTACAGTATCCTTATGAGTTAGACGGTTACCAAATATTTGTTAAGGCTAGTATTGGCATTACTTACAGCTTTTTTGGATATCATAATCCAACTGATGTATTTAGAGATGCAAACATAGCAATGCAAAAAGCTAAAGATTATGGAAAAAAAGGATATGCTGTATTTGAACCTAAAATGCAAGTAGATCTTTTAGAACGTTTAAATTGGGAAAATGAGCTACGTCAGGCGATTAAAAAACAGGAATTATGTCTGCACTATCAACCAATTATTAATATTGTAAATAATTCATTGAAAGGTTTTGAAGCATTAGTTCGTTGGAATCATCCTAGTCGCGGACAAGTTTATCCAGGAAAATTTATTCCAATTGCTGAAGAAACTGGATTAATAGATGATATTGGCTGGTGGGTTTTGGAAGCAGCTTGTCAACAATTAAACTTGTGGCAACAACATCTTCCTGAGTTTCAAGGTTTAGTTTTAAATGTTAATCTTAGCCCCTCACAACTAACGGCAGTAGATTTTATTCAACAATTAAAAATAATTTTAGATCAGAATAATGTATCAGGAGAAAATATAAAATTAGAAATTACAGAAAGCTGTCTTTTAGAAGGTGTTGAAAATCGGGATAAAATTTTCGATCAAATTAAAGATTTAGGCGTTAAACTTTGTATAGATGATTTTGGTACAGGATACTCTTCTCTGAGCCGTCTTCATGAATTTCCTATTGATACATTGAAAATTGACCGATCTTTTGTACAACGAATTGATCCTAGTTCAGATAATATAACTATTGCTGCTATTATCACATTAGCTAAGAGTCTAAATATGGATCTAGTTGCAGAAGGAATAGAAACACCTTTACAGCGAGATAAACTGAAAGATATGGGTTGCGAACTAGGTCAGGGTTTTTTATTTGCTCGACCTTTAGAATCTCAAGCTGCAACTAGGATAATTCAAGATTTTAACAGACAATCGAAAGTTACAGATGAGAGCTGTTGAGTAAACCTTAATAATATAAAATTTGATATCTGATTAATATCTTACTTTTGGTAGTGGTGCATTGTAATTATTTCAGTAAGATTATAATTATAATTTCAGGGGATACTAATATTTATTATAGAAGACTACCTTACTTTTTATTAGGTAAAAGTATCTAAGAATAATTTACTTAAAATTTACTTATGGTCATTAATTCGTATTTACAAACAATGTTTCATTACTCAAATAAACACCTTGATTTAAGTTCGACTTTAAGAGATTTAAATCTTCATAATATGCATATTGAAATTCATCAATTAGGAGTTGTAGCTGCTGAAATTTTTGAAGAAAATAAGCTACTTCCAGGTATTATTTTGACAAATTTGGGTGAATTTTTTGGGATGATTTCTCAACAGCAATTCGTCAAAACTTTGAGTCGTCAATATGGAAGAGAAATTTTTTTAAATCGTCCTATTAGTGTGTTATACGATTTTATTAAGTATGAATTATTAGTACTGTCTGGAGATACATCTATTGTGGATGCTGCTTATAAAGCAGTAAAGAGACCTCAAGAATTAATTGGTGAACCGATTGTTGTAGAAGTTTCCCCAGAAAATTATCAAGTTTTAGAAACTAAAAATTTACTCATTGCTCAATCTAATATTCATCAACTTGCTAAAAATTTATTGCAGCAACAAACTCAAGCACAGCTTATTCAAACTGAGAAACTTGTAATGTTAGGACAGATGGTAGCAGGTTTAGCCCATGAACTGAGAAATCCGATTAATTGTGTAGCAGGTAATTCTAAGTTTGTATCTGGTTATTATCAAGACTTGATTGAATTGATTAATACTTACGAAGAAAATCTTTCCCAAGAAATAGAAGAAGTTGAAGATTTAAAGCAAGAGATTGACTTTGAATTTCTCAAAAAGGATTACATAGAGATGATGAATAGCATCGAAATTTCGGCTGAACGAATGATGCAATTAGTTAGTAGTCTCCACAGTTTTTCTCACATGGAAGGAACTAAACGCCAAGAAGCAAATATTAATGACTGCCTTGATAGTACCCTATTAATCTTAAAAAATCGTTGGAAGCATAGCGAGGTTGAAATTATTAAAAATTATGGTGAGTTACCATTGATTTTGTGTCATCCGGGTCAGGTTGGCCAAGTTTTTATGAACTTGATTACTAATGCTCTTGATGCTCTTGAAGAATATAAAGAAGCAAACAGTCAACCTGCTAAAATATGGATTTATACTGCAGTTAAACATTTATCTAAAAATCCAGATAAAAATGTGGGTAAATCTGTTAATGAAGTAGAAATAAATGCTATTTCTAAGATGGAAGGTAGTGTGATTTATACTCAGGATAATCAACCAATTTATGATTGGCTCTCAATTCGTATTGTTGATAATGGCCCTGGTATTCCCTACAAAATTCAAGAGCAAATTTTTGATAGATTTTTTACGACAAAAGCTGTTGGTAAAGGTACTGGTTTAGGATTAGCAATTACCCATCAAATTGTTGTTGACAAGCATAGGGGAAAGTTAAATTTGAATTCTACTCCTGGAGTGGGAACTGAATTTGAAATATTGTTACCCATAGACTAATTATTCTCGATACTAATAGTACAGGTTCATTAATGGATAATGGATAATTACCTATGGTTAAAACTATCAGATTAAATATAATAAAATATCCTAGTGCAGGATGACGGAAATAAGTGACCAGTGACAAAATACTCAAAGCCTTACCAATCAAAACTTCTGAATTCTGAATTCTGACTTCCGCGTAGCGGTACTAGCACTTTTTTTTCCCTTGAAATAGGAGTCTTTAAAGGGTGAATTATTTAATCAATAATTATTAATTATTCGATCAACAAGCATAAATACTGGGCAATAGATCAATATTGGTATTATATAAATCTTTTCTACATCTATCGATAATAAAGCTTCTAAAATATTAGAACCGCTATACAACAGAACTATTACTAATTATTATCTTTAATCCATTTCCTAATTGAAGTAACGCTAAAAGGATTATTTTTACGATTCCTATAACCCTCAAATTCTAACTTTTCAGCTATATCTTTATAGTTAAACCCATCTTGATAAAGTTCTAAAGCTCTTCGTTTGTGATACTTTAGAGAACTCTCTTTTGAAGAGTGGGGTTGATTTACCTGATTGGACTGGGAGTCTGCAATCAGGTTGATAACTTTCCCTCAGAAACGAGTTGCTTTTTTTTCTTATCTTCAGAATCAAAAGAATCAAGCCATTCCTCAACGATCAGTCTACAAATTTCTGTTGTTGATTTTCCCATTTGTTGGGCAACTTTCTCTAACTTAGGCATTTTCTTTTTGCTAATTCTCAGACCTATAGATTTTTTGGTCAAGGATTCTGGGTCTTCTTTAAATGTCCCATTAGAGTTTCTTGGCCTTTGTTTTTTCATAAATTTAACCTTTGCTAGGCAATGCTGAGTTGTATTTTAGCAATGGATAGAGAGTTTAAGAAGTATAAAATAATCGCTATATTGCTGCCCAGAAGGCACTCATGGACTTATGAAAAGTTTACTAATACAGCTTTTCAGCTTGTAGCAATGTCATACCCATTAAGGTGTTTGACTATATATAGGTATAGACAAATTTCTTGAATATCTTGACATCCATTGCTAGCCTTGGCTATCATATAAATTGTAGGTGTAATGGGCATTAAGAGTCTTCTTGAGCAGTAAATTTAGAAATTTATTGAAAATGGCTTTAAATCTCGCTACGCATCTATTACTGAGTCAGATTAATTAATTAGGAGAAATATAAATGAATATCCAAGAAACAATTATTGAGCAAACCTGTGAACAATTTAAAATTGATCCCAATAATTATAATCAGCAACTTTCAGTAGAAAAACTGAAAGATATTATCCGATGTACAACAAATAAAATGCTAATGGCACATTTTCAAGTTTTACTAGATAATTATCTCGAAAATACTGATAGAAATTCTGCTCTGCATCAACTTAGTATTTTAGCAGATATAAGCTCTGAAAATGATGCTGATGAAATCAAAGATTTAAGTAATTATAATAATATCAGCAAACAAATTGCTAATATTGAAGTAAGATTTCTAGAAACAAGTATGGGCTTAAAAACTTAGTTTTAATGATTCATATCAAATCCGTTTGATTAGACATAAAAAAATTATTCGATCCTCATAACTACTAAATATTTGTAATTTTTTCTTATCCTAACTCCTGATTCCTAACTCCTGACTCCTAATACCAATTCACTTTAAGGATGTCACAAATAGTTTCAAACTTTAAATATCAAATAATTTCCTGAAACTTTTGTGAGTGTCAAAGTTTTTAGCATATCAAATCTGGCATTCAGAATTTAGAATTCAGAATTCTAAATTCAGTGAAACAGTATAACTCCTGACTCCTAACTCCTAAAGACTTAACCCATCTATAACTGTTTAACCAGATTTAATATCAATATTTTGTTTGAATTTAAGGAAAAAATAATAGACTTCTTGCAGAATTCAGAGAATAGGGAGATGAAATTGTTTATTTTATATCTTGAATTGATTTAATTAAAACTTTTGTAAGACGTCTAATAAAAAACTATCCCAATAATTTTTTCTTGGCAAAGTTTCAAGAAATTTATCTTGCTCAGTTTAATGAAGCTACTCACAAAAAACTATTGAATAAATGGAGCATTGACTTAATCAAAGAATAACGATATAATTCATATTTAAGCGTAGTATAAATTTAATGAATGCGGTCAGCTTGACCGTCAATGCCTGTGGATGAGTAACCGCCGAGGGCCTTAGTAGAAGCAGGAAGTAAACTTCAAGTTGTCACGTTATGTGACGCTTTGTATCAGTTTTATGAAGCAGAAAGCACTTCAGCAACGACAACGAGCTGAACAAAAGATAGAAACTAGAAACCAGGTTTATATTAAATGTCCTGCCATGCTGACATCTAATATAAACCCTGTTTTTTATAACACTCCAAAGCAAGCAGATTTTATATTAAACTAAACTCCGAGCAGGTTGATGACTTTGAATTGCTTTCATATACTGCGCTCTTTCAAATGCACTCTGATCGGGACAGTTAATTTGACTCATGCTACCACGCATTTGTGCAATTGATTCATATTCATTTTCTTCCATCCATTTAATCATGTCTGTTTCAATAACTTTAATCTGATTAATTCCATGACGTAATAGAGCACCCACTACTTGAGTTACATTAGCACCTGCCATAATCATTTTAATTACATCTTGCCCTTTTTGTACACCGCTAGTTGCTGCAAAATCTACTTCTAACCTACCGTACAAAATAGCTATCCAACGCATAGGTAAACGCATTGCTTGTGGGGTACTTAATAACACATTTGTCACTACTTCTAACTCTTCAATATTAATATCTGGTTGATAGAAACGGTTAAACAAAACTAACCCATTTGCTCCAGCTTCTACAAGCTTTTTCGACATATTTGCCATGTTGCTGAAGAAGGGACTAAGTTTAACAGCAACAGGAATATTTACCTGGGATTTAACAGCTTGCAGAATATTAATATAATTCTGTTCTACTTGTTCTCCTGTCATATCCATATTAGTAGGGATATTGTAGATATTTAATTCTAAAGCATCTGCCCCAGCAGTTTCTAATTCTTTGGCATAATTAGTCCATCCCCCAATTGTTGAACCGTTAAGACTGGCAATAATAGGAATATTTACCATTTTTTTTGCCTCACTAATATGGTTTAAATATTCGGAGGTATCTACATGAAATATTTCTGGTTCTGGAAAGTAAGTTAGAGCTTCGGCAAAACTTTCTGTACCGTATTCTAAATGATGGTGTAATTCTAATTTTTCTTGTCGCAGTTGTTCTTCAAATAAAGAATGTAAAACTACTGCTGCTGCACCTGCATCTTCCATGCGTTTGAGATTATCTAAATCTTCGGTTAAAGGTGCTGCTGCTCCCACAACTATGGGGGAGCGTAATTGTAATCCTAAGTAATTTGTGGTAATATCCATGATTAATTTTTAAGGAAGAAGGAAAAAGGAAGAAGGAAGAAGGGGGAAGAAGGGGGAAGGAAGAGGGAAAAAGTAGTAGACTGATACTTATGCAATGCAATGGTGCGTTATGAACGATTATTAAATGTCTTTGACAGTCTAAATTTTAGAAGTAAATACGCACCCGCACCTTACTAGACTTTCCACCCACACCTGCCACACTTACCAAACCTCTTTCTAATAACTGTTAACTGTTCCGACGCAGGTTGCCTTAAGGAAGGAAACCCAACAAACACGACTCTATATTTTGCGTAAGTCCTACTGATAACTGTTAACTGTTATGTTGTTGGGTTGGGCTGGCGCTTTTCATGTCGGCGACAGCCGAAACCCAACCTACAATTTTAGAAATATTAGCTATTGGTGGTTTTTTCTGATGTTTTAATACTATCAGATTTACCGTTACCGCTACCATTTCCATTGGGCATTTCTAGTTTGCGGGATGCCAAATACTCATACATCGCATAACGAGTATTAACATCTTCCTGCGCTTGTGCTAATAAATCTTTAGCATCACCAGGTTTGCTCTTAGTTAGCATTTTGAACCTGTTCTCTTGATACATTGACTCACCAACAGGTTTCTTGGGCGATCGCGAATCCAGTTGCAAAGGATTTTTCCCTTGTTGTACTAAGTCTGGGTTATACCGATACAACAACCACCTACCGCTTTCTACAAGTGCTTTTTGATTACTCATTGCCGTGGTCATATTAATACCATGAGCAATACAATGACTATAAGCAATAATTAATGATGGACCATCATAAGCTTCTGCTTCTAAAAATGCTTTCAGGGTATGTTCGTCTCGCGCTCCCATTGCTACGCTAGCAACATAGACATTACCGTAAGTCATTGCTATTAAACCTAAATCTTTTTTCCCTGATGGTTTCCCTCCCGCTGCAAACTTAGCAACTGCCGCCCGGGGAGTTGCTTTGGAAGACTGACCGCCTGTATTAGAATAAACTTCCGTATCCATTACCAAAATATTGACATTGCGACCGCTAGCGATAACGTGGTCTAAACCTCCGAAACCAATATCATACGCCCAACCGTCTCCGCCGACTATCCAGACTGATTTTTTCACCAGATAATCTGCTAAAGTCAACAGTTGCTTTGCCTCTGGAGAATCTACCCCTTGCAATTTTTCTTTGACTTGAGCGACTCGTTGCCGTTGTTCCCAAATATCTGCTTCCGAGTTTTGGGAAGCTTTCAGAATGTCAGCAACTAAATTATCTCCTATAGTTCCCCCTAATTTTTGCAATAACTCAGCAGCAAACTCGGCGTGTTTGTCAATGGAAAGACGGAAACCAAAACCAAATTCGGCGTTGTCTTCAAACAGACTATTTGACCAAGCAGGTCCACGACCGTCGGCATTTTGCGTCCAAGGAGTTGTTGGTAAGTTACCGCCGTAAATAGAAGAACATCCCGTAGCATTAGCAACAACAGAGCGATCGCCAAATAGTTGACTAATTAATTTCACATAGGGAGTTTCACCACAACCAGCGCAAGCACCAGAAAATTCAAACAAAGGTTCTTGCCATTGTTGTTGACGAATTCTGTCGAGATGGAGAGAGCGACGGTCTGGGTTGGGCAAATTCAAGAAGAAATCCCAATTTTCCCGCTCCTGTTCCCGTAGTGGTAACTGGGCTTCCATATTTATTGCTTTGCGGGAAGGCATAGATTTATTTTTCGCCGGGCAAATATCCACGCAAACACCACAACCTGTGCAGTCTTCTGGAGCGACTTGAATAGTAAATTTATGTCCGGTAAAATCTTTATCTTTGACATTAGTAGACTTGAAAGTTGCCGGAGCATTAGCTAAATTAATTTCATCATAAGCTTTACCACGAATGACGGCATGGGGACAAACCATCACACACTTACCGCACTGTACACAGACATTGGCATCCCAAACAGGAATTTCTTGAGTAACGTTGCGTTTTTCCCATTTAGTTGTTCCGGTTGGGTAAGTACCGTCGCAAGGTAGAGCGCTGACTGGCAGTTCGTCACCTTGGCGAGAAATCATTTTACCCAAAACTTCCCGCACAAACTCTGGAGCAGTTTCAGGAACAGCTGGCAAACGGTGCAGAGCGCTACTAACTTCCGTCGGAATTTTCACTTCATAGAGATTATCCAAAGTATTGTCAACCGCTTGCAGGTTCATGTTGACAATTTCTTGACCTTTTTTACCGTAGGTTTTTTGGATATATTTTTTAATTTGAGCGATCGCCTCTTCCCTGGGCAAAACATTAGCTAAGGCAAAGAAACAAGTCTGCATCACTGTATTAATGCGACCCCGCATACCACTATCACTAGCAACTTTATTAGCATTAATGACATAGACTTTTAAACTTTTGCGGATAATTTGCTCTTGCACTTCGACAGGTAACTTTTCCCAGACTTCATCAGCACCGTAAGGGCTATTCATCAAAAAAGTAGAACCGTTTCCTGCTGCCGTGAGAACATCTAATTTTTCGATAAAACTCCATTGGTGACATCCCACAAAATTAGCTTGGTTAATCAGATAAGTTGAACGGATAGGGTTGGCACCGAAGCGGAGGTGAGAAACAGTCACAGCGCCAGATTTTTTCGAGTCGTAAACAAAATAACCTTGGGCGTAGTTATCAGTTTCTCCCCCAATAATTTTAATTGAGTTTTTGTTAGCACCAACCGTACCGTCAGAACCCAAACCATAAAACATCGCCCGCACAACATGATCTGGTTCGAGAGAAAAATTAGCATCGAAGGGGAGGGAAGTATTACTAAGGTCGTCATTAATACCTACCGTAAAATGATTTTTCGGTTTATCCGCACTCAGGTTATCAAAAACGCTCATTACCATTGCCGGGTTAAACTCTTTGGAAGATAAACCATAACGACCGCCTACTAATTTCGGCATTCCCCCTTCCCATTCTTCGTTCAGAGCAGTAACTATATCTTGGTAGAGGGGTTCCCCCGTTGCACCCGGTTCCTTCGTGCGGTCGAGAACAGCAATTTTTTTCACTGTTTCCGGTAATGCTGCGACTAAACGTTTGGCATCAAAAGGTCGATATAATCTAACTTTGAGTACCCCAACTTTTTCACCATTAGCAATTAAATAGTCAACAGTTTCGTGAGTAGTTTCGCCACCAGAACCCATGATGATAACGACTCTCTCCGCATCAGCAGCACCGTGATATTCAAAACATTGATATTGTCGCCCTGTCAGTTCGGCAAATTTATCCATTGCCCTCTGCACAATATCTGGAGTTGCAGCGTAGAAAGGGTTAACACTTTCCCTCGCCTGGAAATACACATCTGGGTTTTGAGCAGTACCCCGTAAAACAGGGCGGTCTGGAGTCAACCCCCGCGCGCGGTGAGCAAAAACCAGGTCGTCATCTATCATTTCCCGTAAAACTGTTTCTGGCAACAGTTCAATTTTTTGTACTTCGTGGGAAGTGCGGAAACCATCAAAAAAATGAATAAATGGTACTCTTGCTTCCAGAGTTGCTGCTTGCACAATGAGAGCAAAATCTTGAGCTTCTTGTACAGATGCCGAACACAACATAGCAAAACCAGTAGCGCGACTTGCCATAACATCGCTGTGGTCGCCAAATATTGAAAGACCTTGAGCTGCAAGAGAACGAGCAGCAACGTGAATAACATTACAGGTAAGCTCCCCAGCAATTTTATAAAGGTTAGGAAGCATTAATAATAATCCCTGGGATGCAGTAAATGTAGTCGTCAGGGAACCCGTTTGTAGAGAACCATGTACGGCACCCGCTGCTCCCCCTTCACTCTGCATTTCAACCACACTAGGAACTGTACCCCAGATATTCGGTGTCCCCTGAGATGACCAAGCATCCGCCCATTCACCCATTGGTGAGGAGGGGGTGATGGGATAGATGGCAATAACTTCATTGAGTTTGTGGGCAACACGGGCAACCGCTTCGTTGCCGTCTAGTGTTGCAAAAGTTTTACTACTCATTATGTTCTCCTGTTTATTTAAAATCTCAGAACTTACGCAGAAACCGGGTTTATGGATAAAATTTAGTAATTTGAATAATCAAGACAATAAACCCGGTTTCTTGTTTGTGTGCGTAAGTCCCGATCTCTGGTTGTTTACAAATATTATGAATTTGTTTAGTAGTTTATCAATGGCCAACTCCTGAAAATTATACCTCTTTCTTACTTATATAAATTTGCCTTTTTTTATCAACCTAAACCTTTATATTTATCATCATAATAATTCATTTTTAAACAATACAGGAGTTGTTTTATTTCGGAAACTATTTGAGAGATAATCCACTGAAAAGACCTATTTAGATAGACAATTAGGATATTGGGACTAAATATTTTTTTTATATCTCTTACTTTTATTATCCGACTATTTCTTCCTAATTGAACCATGACTTAAACTTTTTTTACAAAACTTGACTTCTGCATAAAATTTTACAAAAATTTGGAAAATAAATGCTAAATTTAAACATTCTTTTTCAAAAAAAAACTTTAAACTTTATTTAACAATAATTTGTTGAATTTGTGCTAAACTATCTTGAATATTTTCAGTTGTTTTTGGAGAAAAACTTTCCCCAAATTCAAAGTTGACTGCTGGCACTAATATCCACCAAGCGAGGGGTGTATTGTTATAGAGAATTTGACTGAGAGCAAGTAGCGATCGCGGATCTCCAGTATGTCCTATATTCAAACCTTGACTACTCTCAAGTCCCCCCGTTTCTAAGGGGGGATAGGGGCGACCTTCACAGAGAGAATGAACCTGTAAACCTTGTTCAGAAGTTGCTGGGTAAGCATCAACAAAAATAACTAATTCAGCTTGAGATATCGGTTCTGCCAATTCTGGAGTAAGTTGATGTACTGGGAACGATCGTACATTGGGCAACTTCCACTCGGCAACCAACTCTGCCACCCGTTGACCTGCACCATCATCACTACGGAGAGTATTACCGTAACCTATTATTAATATTTCAGCCATTGATTATTACCTTAATATTATTGGTAAAATTATCATAGGAACTCATCTAATTTTTTTCAATACGATCTAAATCTTCCAAGCCAAAAATTTATAGTAGTAGCGCATCTAACTTTAAAATGTCGGTTAAGTTTCGGTATCCTGGAAAACCTCTCCCCCGACCCCTCTCCTGCAAGGAGAGGGGAGGAATTATCCTTTACAAGGGTAGGTTTTTAACAAAGGAGCGAGCGATAGAACTCCGTTCCGCTAACGCGATCGCTTTGATTCAGTATAAAATCCTCAAAGTAATGTACTTTTTTATACAATAAATAGCTATAAACTCCCCCCTCCTCGCCCTCTGCCCCCTCTCCCCAAACTTCTTTTAGATCATTAGATCAAAGGTAAAAAACCTACCCCTGTGAAAGGAATTCTCCCCCTTCCCTCCTGCCCCCTTTCAAAGGCAGGGCTGTTTCATTCTCTTAAAAGAGAGATGGGGAGATAGGGAGATGGGGAGATGGGGAGATTTCCTCACTAAAAAGTCGAAAAATCATCAAATTTATCCCACAATCATTTTCGTCCATTAATCAATTATCAGTCATTTGAGCCGTACTTATCAGAATAATTACTTAGGTTTTAGTTAGCTAATTCTTTCAAATTTCAGTAAATTTAGTTGTATTTTGGCATTTTTCTACCTTCAAATCCCTCCTGCACCCAAAAAAGCTAACTTATTGCTTTTTGAAACAGCCCTACCTTTCAAAGGGGGGCAAGGGGGGATAGGAAGGGGGTTGGTGGGTTAGGTTTGACCCATAATTTTAGTCTAAATACGCTATTAGAGTTGGTTGTAACCAACCTAAACCAATAGATGAATCAAAAAATTTAATTGTTCAATTGTTTAATAGGCAAACTTAAAATTGCTAAAATCTTAGACATATTTATATCCTCTGCATTCTCAATTACCAACTCCTCATTATAAATGGCAACATTTTGACCAGAAAGTTTTGGAAAGCGCCAGATACGACCAGTCGTCACAGCACCATAAATACTTTCAGTTGTTCTATTTCTTGCTTGATTAAACCTCTGTGCTGCCCCACCATTTCCGCAATAAATTGACCTAAACCTACATTTGTACTTTCATTTTTAGCTTCAAGAATTGTTATTACAGAAGTTTCTATTTCTAAAGTGAACTCTGAAGCACTCAAAATATAGTCACAAAACCCAAGACCACCCAAATTCTGATAAATTTTCTTTTGCACAGAAAAGCCAAACTTACCATTACTGTATTTTACCCAAAGTTGGTCAATTGTTCCCTATATTTGACCCTAGTAAGGCCAATACAAAGTAAATATTATTGCCCATTTTCTAAAATTGTATTGAACACTTTTGACGATCAATTCAGGTATGAAGCAGGGAAATATAGTAGACTAGTATTGGGTATAACCTGTAACTCCTCTTTTTCGCTCCAGACTAGGGTTTTGTGCAAGAAGGGTGGGTTTGACGGATGTACTCGTGAATTTTTTTTAGCAGGATTGAATGTTATGACTCAAACAGTTTCTGTTAGTAATCAGCTCGAATCCCTGAATTTACCCATTGAACGAGATCAGTTTCTTCGCTCAATCATTCGAGAATTGGCAGGTACATTGCAGGATATTGTTGGAATTGAAGAAGCAGCAGGTTTCTTGAATGTTGTTGGTTATCGGGTAGGCCAACACGTTAATGACATCTATCACAATGGCTTGCAGCTGCATAATCTATCTCGAGAGCAAGTGGCAGCAGTCCTAGTAGACTGGAAAAAGCGTATTAAGGGAGATTTTTTCATTATTGAAGAAAGTGATGAAAAGATCGTCTTGGGTAATCGCAAATGTCCGTTTGCTGAAGAGATTGAGGGACGTGAGGCAATGTGTGTGATGACCTCTAATATCTTCGGAGTGATTGCTGCTGATAATCTAGGCTATGCCAGAGTGGAACTTGAAGACACGATTGCTAGAGGAGCACATGAATGTCGAGTCGTTGTGCATCTCAAGCCCAATGAATCATCCGAAGAATTCACAGGACAGGAATACTTTAAGAGCTAACTAGACCTTGAGATAGAAGATGAACCCCGATCAGTTCTTAAAACTTGCTCAAGTTCTGCCAGACGCCCTACTGTTGTTGACTAAGGATGGCGAAATTCTGGCGGCCAACCGTTCTGCCAAGTCACTATTTGCTAGCAAAAGTAAGAACCTTGCGGGCGAATGTCTAATGGAATTAGTTACAGATCAATCAGAGAAGGTTATTGAGTATTTGCGAATGTGTTCCCAAAGTCGTCAAATGATTTTGGGAACCCTCACCGTTCATCCACCGCAAGGAGAAAAGACAACCTACCGCAGTCAAGGAGCCGTCATTCAGCCGAGTTCCTCTGAAAATCCTGCAATTATCCTGCTGCGCTTAGAAAAACGCGATAATAGCAAATTTGTCATTCTCAATCAAAAAATTCACCAATTAAGTAAAGAAATTCAGCAGCGTCAGCGGGCTCAACAGGAACTCTCCCAGTCCAATGAAGCATTGAAGCAAACCCTATCTCAATTGCGAAATGCCCTTGATGTCGTTCAAAAAGAAAAAATGACGGGGTTGGGCCAGCTAGCTGGAGGGATCGCTCACGAAATTAATAACCCCATTGGTTTTATTTACGGTAATATCCAACATATCGATCAGTATTGTAATGATCTCATCAAGATTATTCATACCTATCAGCAAGAATATCCTGAACCCAATACTAGCATTCAAGAGAAAATAGAGGAGGTAGATCTAGAATTCCTAGAAGAAGATCTTGAAAAATTGCTGTTTTCCCTCAAAAGAGGCTCTGAACGTGTGGCGAAAGTTGTCAAATCTTTGCGAACGTTTTCTCGCTTGGATGAAGCTGATTTCAAGGATGTTGATATCCATGAGGGATTGGATGCAGCCCTAATGTTGATTCAGAATCGTCTCAGGGATGGAGATACCAATTATGGGATCAAAGTGATCAAAGATTACAACCAATTACCTTTCGTGTATTGTTCTCCTGGATCTCTGAATCAAGTATTTATTAATCTTTTGAGTAACGCGATTGATGCACTGAAAGAACTTGAAAAGAAACATGACAAATGTATCTGGATTCAGACAGAACAGTTATCGGAGAGTAAGATTGCTATTCACATTCGGGATAACGGGACTGGTATTCCGGCTGACATTCAGGATCAAATATTTAATCCTTTTTTTACAACCAAGCCAGTTGGCCAGGGAACTGGTTTGGGCTTATCAGTGACCTATCGAATTGTTGAGAGTCACGGTGGCACAATTGATGTGAAATCTGAGCCTGGTTGGGGAACTCAGTTTAGTATTCAACTCCCCATTAGATATCTTCAAAAATAGTTGAATAATTACTATAACTATCTTTATGGAGAGCGATTATAGCAGCAGCTATATTGCCTAAATTAGTAGGCGCTATATATAGTGTCTTTGCGTAAGTCCTATCGACATTAAAATCTCTGCCAGAAAATAAGCTAATTTTACCATCAAATATTTCTCTGATTTCTATCAACAAAGGTGCAATAATTAACTCTGAGCGAGCTTTTTCTGTATTATTATCAAAAGCAACTTTGAGATTACATTTGAGAATTATTTTCAAATATTCACTCGGTTCAACTAACTCGATATTAAGAAATAGATTAACCATATTAATACTAAGGTCAAAAGTCGCTTGAGCTTGATTAATAGTTTTAAAATCACTATAAGCCATTTTTAAATATTCCTTGAATCCCAAAATAATAATAATTAAATTGTTAGCAGAACCCAAATCTGGATAATTAGTTATTATAAGTCATTGCGACTGGAACGGAGTGGAAGGAAGCAATCTCAAAGGTTGCGCGAGATTGCTTCCTATCGTCGCAATGACCAGTTTTCAGCCGTATTTGATCTGACCGGAATAACGATTATATTTTACTATTTTATTTTTCTGGTTATGGAGTTAAAAATTGCTACCTTTGTCAAAGGAAATTCTAGCAGGTTGAATAGAAAAGTAGAAGTACCTTAAAACAAGAGTGATAACGCAATTTTTTAATGATGTCTAGAGAGAGAAATAGGTTGTAAAAACTGATAACTGATAAGGAAACTCAAACGCCTATATATTATAGTCTACACCTCTCTGTGCAAGAGAAGAGAGGACAATCAACACCACGACCAAACCACCAGCTACCACGGTAAACCAAAAAAACCAACCAAAAGGGAAAATGTCCCACATAATGCTTATCTAAGCTAAAAGTTAACTTAGAGTAATACAACCATTTTTCTCCTTTACGCCATTCAACTTTGTTACCAAAAGCTTTCCATACTTTCTCATTATACTTTCTCGTACCGCCTAAACTCTGATAAATTTCCTTTTGCACAGAAAAGCCAAATTTACCATCACTATATTTTACCCAAAGTTGGTCAATTGTGCGGAGGTCTATACAAGGAAATTTATCTATATCTTCTACTCTCAACCAACCTTCCTTTTCTCGCCCTGCAACTTGCAACATACAACGAGCTGTTTTCTCATCTGCTTCTTTCCATTCTCCCTCACTCAACAATTTCTTTAACTCAGTATAGTCACAACCAACATCTGACTTGAGTTCAACTTCGGGCAATGGTTCTGATTTAAGTTTAAGCTGTTGAGAAATAGCAACAGGAATTTCAGGCCAAATTTTATTCAAAGCTTCTACCGAAATAGCTAACCCCTCTGCTCCTTCATTTTCCATATTGGTAGCTACACCCAAAACACGATCGCTCAGGTCAACTACAGGTGCGCCACTATAACCTTTACGAAGGCGCTCGCCTTCATTAATTAACAAATTCCAAGCTATCACCGTCTCATTATTTTGGCGAGCGAAACGCTTTTTCCCTATAGTTCCATCAACAGTTTCCAGCATAACGTTTTTATTTTCACCATAGAGATAATGACCTGCTATCCGAAACTTTTGATTTTCTGCTTCGGATAAACTTATTAGCTGGAAAAGTGGGATACTCAGCTTTTCAACTCCTAAAACTGCTAAATCAAAACCATTAACATCTCCTGTGGCAACAACTTTTGCGGGAATATTATTAACCAATAAATTTTCCTCACCACCCACACCCTCAACAACATGGGCGCAGGTCAGTAAATAAGTATAATTATCTACCTTATAAAAAGCAAATCCAGTTCCAATAACATTTGCTTTTTTACTACTACTAATTAAAACAATAGATTCTTCTAGAGATGAACTCATTTAACTCTAATAGATATATTGGCTATAGGTATATTTAAGCATTATATGATGGTATGACAGTGTAATACAAAAAGAAGCTGTTAGACAATATGGCACAAGGAAAAATTTAATTAGGCTTGTAGTTGGGCTTTAGCCCAGTCTTTATTTAGGGCTAAAGCCCAACTATAAACAAAGACTTGCTCAATATTGAAACAAGGGAGTTAAAGTCTGAAATAATAAATATTCCTTTATGTACAGTTGAAAATTTAAGACAATATCAAAAGTTATATGAATATCATCTATTCGCAATTTTAGATGAAATTTCTAGTTATTTTGCTAACGTCAGTATTGAAGCTCGCGATCACTTTGTTCAACGTTTTGCCGATCAGTGTAGAAATTTAATTAAGAGGTTGTTTGAGAAGTCATTGATCCCCCTAAATACCCCTTAATAAGGGGGACTTTATGTTGTATTTACCCCTTTGAAAAGGGCAGCTAGGGGGGATCTAAATCTTTTCAAACATCCTCTAAGTTTTAGATAAATCTCACATAACTTAATTTTAGATTTTTTCAAGATTTTCTTAGCAATAAAATCTTGAAAATAAAGTATCAAAAACAACAAAATTCTTAACAAAAGTAACAATTAATTAATAATAAAAAATTCGTAAATAAAAACCAAGTCATCATTATCTATCCTTTATAATTTCATAAAGGTTGAAGTAGGGTGCAACAAATTCTATCGTCAATCCCATCTCAACTTCAGATAACAGAGAGGAGAATTCGGGAGAATGATAAATCTACTATGGCTTCAAGGTGGAGCCTGTTCTGGCAATACTATATCATTTCTCAATGCTGAAGAACCAAATATTTGTGACCTAATCACAGACTTCGGCATTAATGTACTCTGGCATCCTTCTTTAGGATTTGAACTTGGTACAAACGTCCAACAATTATTAAAAGATTGTATTTCGGGAAAAATACATTTAGATATATTAGTATACGAAGGAACTATAATTAACGCGCCCAATGGTACGGGAGAATGGAACCGTTTTGCCGATCGCCCGATGAAAGATTGGGTACAAGAATTATCGGAAGTTGCAGGTTTCGTTGTTGCGGTGGGAGACTGCGCTACTTATGGTGGTATTCCGGCAATGTCACCAAACCCCAGTGATTCTGAAGGTTTGCAATTTCTGAAACGGAAAAAAGGCGGATTTTTAGGAGAAGACTTCAAGAGTAAAGCTGGATATCCGGTTATCAATATTCCTGGTTGCCCCGCTCACCCAGATTGGATTTCGCAAATATTGGTAGCGGTTGCCACTGGCAGACTCGATGACATTACCTTAGACGAATTTCACCGCCCCGAAACATTTTTCAAAAGCTTCACTCAAACGGGTTGTACTCGCAACGTTCACTTTGCTTACAAAGCTTCGACCTCAGATTTTGGGCAGCGTCAAGGATGTCTATTTTATGACTTGGGTTGTCGCGGACCGATGACTCGTTCTTCCTGTAACCGCATTTTGTGGAACCGAGTTTCTTCCAAGACTCGCGCGGGAATGCCATGTTTAGGTTGTACGGAGCCAGAATTTCCATTCCACGATCTCATGCCAGGAACGGTATTTAAGACTCAAACAGTTATGGGTGTTCCCAAAGAATTACCAACAGGAGTTAACCGTAAAGATTATGCTTTGCTAACTATGGTTGCGAAAGATTCAACTCCAGAATGGGCAGAGGAAGACTTCTTTACAGTTTAAAAGCTTGTGTTTGTAGTAGGGCTTCAGCCCTATCTATCTTCGGGCTATCAAGCAACTAAGTTTCTGCTAAAAAAGCTTGTGTTTGTAGTAGGGCTTCAGCCCTATCTATCTTCGGGCTAAAGCCCTACTACGAGCTTTGGAATGATATTTAATATTGTTGTTGGGTTAAGCGACAGCGCAACCCAACCTACACAAACTGATAACTAATAACTGATAACTGAAAAAATGGTTCAAACTAAAGTACAAACATTAGACATTTCCCCAGTGGGGCGCGTTGAAGGCGACCTAGACGTAAGAGTTGACATTCTAGATGGATATGTAACCAATGCTTGGACTCAAGCTCAAATGTTCCGGGGTTTTGAAGTCATCCTCAAAGGTAAAGACCCCAAAGCTGGCCTCATTGTTACCCCCAGAATTTGTGGAATTTGCGGTGCTTCTCACCTCACCTGTGCATCCTGGGCGTTAGATACAGCTTGGCAAACAGAAGTACCCCGTAACGCTATCCTTGCTCGTAACCTCGGTCAACTTGTGGAAACACTCCAAAGTCATCCGCGCTTCTTCTACGGTTTATACGCGATCGACCTAACTAACAAAAAATACCAAAATAGTCCTTTCTACGAAGAAGCTTGTAAGCGTTTCGCAGCATTCACAGGTACTTCCTACGAACCAGGTATTACCGTTTCTGCAAAACCTGTAGAAATATACGCTCTATTCGGCGGTCAATGGCCTCATTCTAGTTTCATGGTTCCTGGTGGCGTCATGTGCGCTCCCACTCTCACCGACGTTACTCGTGCCTGGGGAATGTTGGAATATTTCCGCACGAACTGGTTGGAGCCGATATGGTTGGGTTGTTCCATTGAGAGGTTTGAACAAATCAAAACTTATGAAGATTTCATGGAATGGCTAGATGAAAATCCCGCTCATGCTAGTTCCGACCTCGGTTTCTATTGGCGCATGGGTCTGAATATTGGTTTGGATAAAATTGGTGCGGGTGTTGGTAAATATATGAGTTGGGGATATTTGCCTCACGAAGACAAATATCAACGCCCGACTATTGAAGGTCGGAATGCTGCGATGATTATGAAAAGTGGTGTCTACGATAGCGCTACAGATATTCATCAATTGATGGAGCATACTTTTACGCGGGAGAATACTGCCCACGCTTGGTATAACGAGGGTGATGGGGATGTACATCCTTTTGACCGCACTACCGTACCCATTGCTAATAATGATATTGATTTTGATGGTGCTTATTCTTGGTCAACTGCTGTATCTCACCAAGACTTAGGTCGTATGGAAGTTGGTGCTTTAGCACGGGAATTGATAGCAGGTGGCGATCATGGGGAAAGTTGGCAGTACAAAGACGGTTTAGTTTTGGATATGTTCAAGAAAATGGGCGGACCGAACGTACATTTGCGCGTGTTTGCCAGAATGCATGAACTAACTAAATTATACCGCGAAACAGAACGTTGTTTGCGGGAGTTTCAGTTGCGCGATCCTTGGTATATTAAGCCTCAAGAAAAAGACGGTCGCGGTTGGGGTGCTACTAATGCTAGTCGTGGTTCCCTCTGTCATTGGGTGGAAATAGAAGGTGGCAAGATTAAGAATTATCAGGTTATTGCGCCGACTACTTGGAATGTTGGACCCCGTGATGCTGAAGGTGTACGCGGACCTATTGAGGAGGCGTTAGTAGGTATTCCTATTGCTGATGTGAATGACCCCGTGGAAGTCGGTCATGTTGCTCGGTCTTTTGATTCTTGTTTAGTGTGTACTGTTCACGCCCATGATGCGAAGACTGGGGAGGAGTTGGCGCGGTTTAGAACTTCATAAGTAGCTGTCAGCTTTCAGCTATCAGCAGTCAGCGATAAGTTCAAAAAGGGACGTTGGATAACAAAAATGCGAGCGTCCATTTTGTGACTCTAAAAGTAAGATTATTGTAGGTTGGGTAGAACGTAGTGAAACCCAAGGAAATCTAACAAAAAATGTGAAAATGTTGGGTTACCCTTACGGGACGCAAGCTACGGTTCCTCAACCCAACCTACTTAATTACTAGGCTGACATATCTAAAATAGTGCATTACATCATTGGGGGGCGGGTTCATCTGAATATTGTTAAAACTCATAAATTTAACACGGAACCCGCCCCTACTATTGCAACATTTTAGGTGTGTCAGTCCACTACTAGATTTTGATACAATTATATCATGTCCGTTTGAATAGTTATAATTAAAGCTTGTAGTTGGGCTTCAGCCCGAACTATGTATAGGGCTAAAGCCCAACTACAAACAAAAACTTTTTTATTACTAATTATCCGGATATGATATTAATAATTAGGTGACTGGAAATACTAGAAATATGTCAAAACCTATTTCCGGGTTGTCAGTTCCGGCAAAAGCTGGACAGTCGAGATATCCAGAACAGTTCGCATCCCAAGTAAAGGGTCGAACAAAAAGAAAACTTGGTGAATTCTTTGAACTAACGAATTTAGGTGTAAACTTGACGGAACTGGAACCTGGTTCAGTATCAGCATTAATGCATCACCATTCCCAACAAGATGAATTCATCTATATTTTAGCAGGGGAACCAACCCTCCGCATTGGTGAAGTTGCCCACCAGCTAAAACCTGGAGACTGCTATGGTTTCAAAGCTGGGGCGGGAGTTGCCCACCAGCTAGTCAACGAAACCGATAATTTGGTCAAATATTTAGAGATTGGCGATCGCACTCCTGGTGACCAAGTTGAATATCCAAATGATGACCTTAAAGCTACCCAACTTGATAGTGGTGTATGGAAATTTACTCATAAAGACGGTAGAGAATATTGAGTAATTGCTAGGTTGATATAAGGCGAGCGATCATTTATCTTTTATTGTTAGTTAGTTTTAAGTATAAACCAAAACCTCCTGACGAGGCAAGAATTAATTACGCTTCTAGTTGGGCTTTAGCCCTAAATCAAGAGGGGACTAAAGCCCAACTACAAACAAAGACACTGCAAACTTTTTTTTATTTCCTGAATTGAAATTTGTTGATTACTCAATGATTTCCCATTTCCCTATTTCAAAAACTTCTAACTTTTGACTTCATAAAAACTTCTGACTTCTGACTTCAAACTTCTGACTTCATATAGTTCTCCCACCAGAACACACAATACGAAAACCAACATTGTAGCTACAGTTATCACGGCCAATGTAGTTGAAGCGAAACGCAGAACGGCAGACATTAGGAAGAAAGAACCAGGAAGCGCCCCGCAATAAGGCATACAGTTGTTTTTTATCATCTAATTCCAGCCAAGCACTGCCATCAGTAGGCACACCTTTGTACTGATTATGCCAGTCATCAGCGCACAATTCCCACACGTTTCCATGCATATCATATAAACCAAAAGCATTTGCGGGAAAACTGCCTACATCCGTTGTTTCTTTTCGGTATATACCTTTAGAGGAATTGCCATAGGTATAGTTGCCATTATAGTTAACTAAATCAGTAGTAATAGTTTCTCCAAAATAAAATGGTGTAGTTGTACCCGCACGACAAGCATATTCCCACTGACTCTCACTCGGTAGTCTGTAGTTTTTCCCAGTTTTCTGAGATAGCTTCTGACAAAATTCTGTTGCATTGTACCATGACATATTTTCTACTGGACGGTTTCTTCCTTGAAAGTGAGAGGGATTTTCACCCATAATGGCTTGATATTGGTCTTGAGTAATAGGGTATTTGCTCATAGAAAAAGGTTGGATAGTGACTTCATGTTGAGGACCTTCATTATCACGTCTCCTTAATTCATTTTCTGGCGAACCCATAATAAATGTTCCTCCAGGTATAGAAACGATTTCCAACATTACACCTTGACCTAAATCTTCAGTAAAAAATACTGCTTCATGGGAACGACGATTAATTTCTTCACCTTTGTTGTTTACTATGATCACATCAAATTTTTCCAGGTAAAAATCAGAAATAACAGGAGACATTTCAGACCAAATCTTGTTTAAAGCTTCTACAGAAATAACCAACGCCTCTGCTCTATCTTTCTCCATATTGGTAGCCACTCCCAACACACCACCAGTTTCTAGGTCAATTACAGGTGCTCCACTATAACCTTGAGGAAGGCGTTTCGGCTGTCGCCGAAATGTTGACGAAGCATTGGGAAGCATTCTGCAGGAAAGGAAAAGGCGGAGCCTAGGGGTAGCTACATCGCCTTCATTAATTAACAAATTCCAAGCTCTAACCTTTTCATAATTTTGACGGACAAAACCCTTTTTCCCTAAAGTTCCATCAACAGTTTGCAGTATAACTTTTTTCTCTTCACCATAGAGATAATAACCTGCTGTCCGAAACTTTCTATTTTCTGCTTCAGATAAACTTATTAGCTGCAAAAGTGGGATATTCGGCTTTTCAACTCGCAACACTGCTAAATCAAAACCCTTAACATCTCCTCTTGCTAAAACTTCTGCCGAAATATTATTTACTAATACATTTTCCTCACCACCCATATCCTCAACAACATGGGCGCAGGTTAGCAAGTAAGTATAATTATCCTCTCTATAAAAAGCAAATCCAGTGCCAATAACATTTGCTTTTTTGTCAGTAGCACTGGTAATTAACACTATAGATTCTTCTAAATTAATCATTCTTTGACTTTTTAGGTTTCAGAACTAATTTAATTTTTAAATTCCTAGCAGCCTTTCCTTTAGTGATATAAAGATTACCTTCTGCCTCAAAATTAAAACTTACTTCTAAAGGACTTACGCAGTACCTCTATATATGGTGTGTAATTTCAGCATCACTGTACCAAAAATTCTGTTGAATTCTCTGGACGTGCAAAAAAATGCACAAAAATTCTGTTGAATCCTCTGGACGTGCAAAAAAATGCACAATAGACATCTCCGAATTTGAAAACTACTATGAATTAGTAGCTTCATCAAAATTGAAAAATACAGTTCAGTTGACATATCCTCAAAAATAAGGCCAAAGTAGTTGACATATCCTAAAAAATGAGGCCAAATAGAAAAAATCTTTAATTACTAGAGAATAAAATTATTCTTTAGTCTCTGTAAAACAGGAGTTTTAATTATCTTGACTACTGTCAGTATTTACTCTCATCTCACACAAATTTTACTATAATAAATTTGGCTAATCATATGGAAAAAGTGAGCCTGGACGCGAATTAATCGTTATTTGAGTGTTGAAAGTTTGAACTTGCAAGATTTATGGCGAAATGTCCAAAAAGAAATTATTCATAAGACAGAGGCATATCTGATTAGATTATAATCAAGCAGACTATTTATCTATATAAATAGAGTGAAGCACTAACCAAAAAATTTTAGCCACTAAAATTGTTATGGCTTCTTAACATGACTGAACTTAAGCAAAAATGAATCAACTGATTAAGAAAGCTTTTTTAGATACAGAAGATGGACAAATATTTTACCGCATAGGAGGAGAAGGAGAACCTCTAGTTTTACTTCCCATGACTCCTCGAAGTAGTGATGAATTTAAAGAGTTAATGGCAATTTTAGCTCCTAAATATCGTGTTATTGCTATGGACTTAATGGGGTTAGGAGATTCCGATAAACCTCCTAGGGAATATTCTATTTCAGACTATGCTAAAACTGTTATTTTATTGTTAGATGAATTAGGAATTCAAAAATGTAGTATTTTGGGCAGTTTAACAGGGGGTTATATTGCTGGAGAAGTAGCTGTATCTTATGGCGATCGCCTGAATAAATTAATTCTTTGTAATACTCATGGTTTTGATGCAGAAGAAGCTGAAAAAATTACTCAAAGATATACTCAAGGATTTACGATTAAAGAAGATGGTTCCCATCTAATGGAAAGATGGTTAGCGAGGATTAATTATGTGGGAAAAGGAGAATTAAATCACCGTTGTGTTTTAGATGATTTAAAAGCTTTTGGAGGAACTATCTATCCTGGGTTTGCACTGGGTAAATATTGTCTCTCGGCTCCAGAAAGATTTAAACTTATTCAATGTCCGACCTTAGTTGGTAATGGTACTAAAGCCTTAGAACCTATAGACAAATACGGCTTAGTAAAGGCAGAAAATCAAGGTTGGTTATCTGAAGCAATTCCTCATAGTCAAACAGTTGAAATCTCTGGAGGAACTCTCTGGATGATTAATCAAATGGCAGAAGAAATATCTACAGTTGTTATGGATTTTTTAGATGATAATTAAAGAAAAAGTAATCTATTAGGAGTTTAATTGATGAATTATATAGCAGTTTTCAGCCTGGTGAGGTACATCAATAGATACCCCTAAATCCCCCTTAAAAAGGGGGACTTCCAGTTCCCCCCTTATCAAGAGGGGTTAGGGGGGCTCGAAAGAACTGTACCTCACCAGCTTGGAATATCCTATATTATTATTATTAGTTGTTATGGATTTTTTAGATACAAAATAGATGAGGAGAAATTAAATATTATGAAAATAAAGAGAGCATTTTTAGAGACAGAAGACGGGCAAATACATTATCGAATTGGAGGAGAAGGTGAACCACTAATTTTGCTGCATCAACAACCAAGAAGTAGCGATGAATATAAAGAATTAATGAGTATTTTAGCTCAAAAAAGACAATTAATTGCTATGGACTTTTTGGGTTTTGGTGATTCTGATAAACCACCAAGAATGTACTCAATTGAAGACTATGCCAAAAATGTTATCCAACTTCTAGATACATTAAATATTAAAAAAGCAAGTATTCTAGGTAATCATACAGGGGCTTTTGTTGCTGGAGAAGTTGCATCTGCTTATTCTGAGCGACTTAATAAATTGATATTATGTAATTTTCCTAATTTCGGCGAACAAGGAAAGAAAAAGCTCTTAGAAATATATTCCAAAGGTTATCAAATTCAGGAAGATGGTTCTCACCTAATAGCAAGGTGGTTAGCTCGTTCTAACTATGTAGGAACTCCTGAATTAAATCACCGTTGGGTATTGGACGATTTAAAATGTTTTGGTTATCCAATGTATGCTGTTTATGCTGTAGCAAATTACTGTTTAAATTTTAAAGAAAGCTTGAGTTTGATTCAATGTCCTACCTTACTTTTATGGGGACTTGAAGATGTCAAACAATTTGAAAATTTAGGTTTAGCAAAGGCAGAAGATAGATTGATAGCTACTCAATTAATTCCTAATACTGAGGTAGTTGAACTGGAAGAAGGTAACATTTGTATGATGAATCAAATGTTTAAAGAAATATCCGAGATAATAATAAAATTTCTAGATAAATAAGTGCAAGGAAAAAATATTATGGCAAGAGATCATATTGAATTTATTCAATCTTCAGATGTCAACGAGAAAAAATGGTTCGTAGATGGTTTTCTAGAAGATGGACTGACACGAATTTTAAGTTTTGATTATGAAACTGGTGGGTCTACCGAATTAGTTGAATGGACCCAAGATTGGCATATGAGTTCGGGTTATTTCAACTGTGATGTGGAAATATTTGTTCTTAGTGGAGAAATCCAAATTGGACAACTTCGGCTCGGACCGTATACTTATGGGTTTATTCCAGAAGGTGTTTGTATTGAGAAATGGAGCGTTAAAAAAGACACTAAAGCTTTGTGGATGCCTGAACGTCAGGTCTGCTTTACACAATCATTAGATGATTTACCAGGAGCAAAAAGAGAATTATATATTCCCTCCTACAGTTCACAACTTATTCCTTGGTCTGCTACTATCACTCCTGGGTTTCCTCCAGGAGCTATGAGAAAAACTTTACGCAAAGGATTACAGGGAGGAAGAAGCACTTGGCTTTTGGGGTGTTTACCGCAGTTTTTGGAACCTTTTGCAGAATATCATCCTATTCCTGAAGAGGAATTTGTTCTTCAAGGTAGTCTAACTACACAAGCAGGTCACATGACTCCAGGTTGCTATTTTTGGCGTCCTCCATTGATTTCACACGCACCAGCTTATACAGAAACTGGATATTTTGCCTTTGTCAGAGGAGGAAATCCTCATCTTTCTTACCATGCTTGGGAACCCCCATTACAGCAATATTATCCTTGGGATTGGAATAAATAAACTAATCTCTGAACTTAAAATTTAACTATTTTAAACCTATGAAAGTTGCTTTAATCACTGGCTGAAATTCTGGAAAATAATTAAGCATTTCTCGTAGAATTTGCTCAAGATGGCTTTAATCTTAGTCCAGGGATATCATTCTAATTATGATGTTGCTCTGGAGGTAAAACAAGAATTATAAAAGACGATCTAAAATGTTTTGATGATCCTTTATATGCTGTTTGGGCAGTAGTAAATTATTGTTTAGAAGTAGAATAAAAATTTAAGCAAATTAAATGTCAAACTCTAATTATTTTTGGAATAGATGATATGCAGGAATTTGAAAGATTAGGGTTGGCAAAAATGGAAGACCATAATTTTCTTTCTCAAGCAATTCCCCACGCTAAAGTGGTAGAATTTCCAGAAGGAACTATTTGTATGATGAATCAAATTCCTGAAAAAGTTGCTGAAGCTGTTAAAGACTTTCTAAGGTAATGATACCGAAAACTTATCGCAAGCTTGTTATTAAAAACCTTAACTCTGATTTTCGTTCTGCTGTGGAAATTGTAGAAACTGAACTACAACAACCTCAAGGCAACGAAATTCTAATTAAAAATAAATTCGCAGGGATTAATGCCGGATTTGATACTTTATTATCTCAAGGAAAAATTCCCTATTTTAATCCAAAACTACCGATTGATATGGGTGTAGAAGTAGTAGGAAATGTGGTAGCTATTGGAGATAATATTAAACAATTTCAGATTGGAGATGGGGTTTTAACTTTTACTAAAGGAGGGGCATATCGAGAGTATCAAACTGTTAGTTTAGATGAGGTAATTAAAGTTCCGGAAGTTTCCCCAGAAATTGTTACATTAATGCCTACGGGAGTATCCGCTTTAGTAGCTTTAGAACAAGTAGGAGAAATGACGAGTCAAGAAGTAGTTTTAGTCACTGCTGCTGCTGGAGGAACAGGACATATTGCCGTACAATTAGCTAAACTAGCAGGAAATCATGTTATTGGTACCTGTGGTTCTCCAAAAAAGGTAGAATTATTACAACAATTAGGTTGCGATAGAGTTATTAATTATCGTCAGGAAAATGTTAATCAAGTTCTCAAACAAGAATACCTCCAAGGTATTAATTTAGTATTTGAATGTGTTGGAGGAAAAATGTTTGATACTTGCGTTGATAATTTAGCTATGAGGGGGCGTTTAGTTGTAGTTGGTTTTATCTCCGAATATAGCGATAATTTAGAACAAATTAATCAACCTCGAATTTATCATAAACTCTTTTGGAAAGCTGCCTCAGTTAGAGCATTTCTTATGCCTTGTTATCGAGAATATCAAACAGAAGCTTGCGATCGCCTCTTTAATTTGTTTCAAACTAAACAACTTAAAGTAGCGATCGATCCTACAGAATTTAGAGGATTAGATTCTATTGTCGAAGCTGTTGAATATCAACTTAGTGGGAAAAATAAAGGTAAAGTAATTGTGAAATTATAGACTAATCATCAACAACTGCGGTACACTTAATCTCAACAATTAATCCTGGAGTAGACAAAGAAGTAATTCCTACTCCAGTCCAAGTGGGAAATTCTTTAGTAAAATAACGATCTTTTACCTTCATAAATAATGCTAAATGGGGAATAGTAAACGGTTGTTGAGACTCTGAAAATTCCCCTACATTAGCACCAGTCACATAATAAGTTACCATTTCTACAACATTATCAAAAGTACCTCCAGCAGCCACCAAAACTTTTTTAACATTCTCAAACGCCTGGATAAATTGTTCTTCTACCCCTTGCACAACCTGTAAATTTTCATCCCTTCCCACCTGTCCTGAAATATATAATGTATTTCCTATTTTAACTCCAGGACAATAGTGATATTTTTCATATATAATTTCCATTCCTTGGGGAATAATTACTTCACGTTTTGGCATTGATAAAATCCTTTAACTGTTCAGATAATTAATTATAATCAAGTTTTTGTTTTGAGTCCGGTTTTAGCCCCAGAAATAGTTATCTTCAGGCAAAAATTTAAGAACTCTATCATAAAAGGATGACAAAATTGGTTTGCACGCTTACAGTAGTTTCTCTAGTTTTAGCCCTATATATAAGATAATCGTGAAGTGGATTTTAGAAATATGCTTGTATATGGACTATTAATTTTAGTAATTATAATATTTCTCATCCGTTCCTCTAGTTTAAGTCTTATATCATGTTCGGATGATCACTTATAATAAAGCCAAAATCATTACAGTAGAA
>NZ_JBNHER010000195.1:0-30691 GCF_050015975.1 Dapis purpurea BLCC-M126
GATCGCTACTTAGTATAACCTTGGACGGAAAAGATACCAAATGGGTTCTATAAATTTTTAGGCGTTGCCGAAATGTAATGGTAAGTAGCTGAAGGTCAAATTGAAAAACTTATGTTTTGTGTTGATACTTAATCTAAAAAGAATTACCATTCAGCAACACCAATTTTTAATTATGTTTGGCCTACACGAAGAATAAATATAAACTTTGATATCTCCAAAAAATTTATCTTTATAAACGTGAAATTCTGAACTTTTAAAGATTAATTAATTAATATTTAATTACCTATTTTTTTTTACTATGCGAATTCCAGTAGCGACTTATAGAATTCAATTTAATCCTAGTTTTGACTTTGAAGCAGCCAAAGTTATAGTTAAATATTTAGCTGAACTAGGAATTTCTGATATTTATGCTTCTCCTATATTCAAATCTAGAACAGGCAGTACCCATGGATATGATGTAGTTAATCCTAATCAAATTAATCCGGAATTAGGAAGTCAAGAAAAATTTGCAGAACTTGCTTTAGAAATCCAAAATTATGAGATAGGATGGCTACAAGATATTGTGCCAAATCATATGGCATTTAATAGCCAAAATCATATTCTGATTGATGTTTTAGAAAATGGTCCTGAATCTCAATATCGCGACTATTTTGATATTGACTGGAATCATCCTTATGAAGGTATTAGAGGTAGAGTTTTAGCACCTTTTTTAGGTAAATTTTACGGAGATTGTCTGGAGAGTGGAGAGTTAAAAATTCAATACAGTCAAAATGGATTAACTGTTAATTATTACGATCATCAATTTCCGATTAGAATTGAATCTTATACTCAGGTCTTAACATACGATATTGGCAGATTAAGAAATAAATTAGGTAGAAATAACCCTGATTTTGTTAAGTTCCAAGGAGTTCTCTACAGTTTAAAATACATTCCTTCTGGGTCTGAAGGCAGAGAAAGATATGACCAGATTAGTTTCATTAAAGGAATGTTATGGGAGTTATGGAATGACAATTCAGATATTAAAGAATTCATTGAAGAAAATATAAATACTTTTAATGGAGTTCCAGGAAAACCAGAAAGTTTTGACTTGTTAGATAAATTATTATCCGATCAATATTTCCGCTTATCTTTCTGGAAGGTTGGTAATGAAGAATTGAATTATCGACGGTTTTTTACAGTCAACGATTTAATTTCAGTTAGAGTAGAAGATGATAAATTTTTTTACACTAGCCATGGTCTGATTTTAGAAATGTTGAAAGAGCAAAAATTTACAGGTCTGAGAATAGATCATATTGATGGATTATATGACCCTGCTCAATACTTAAATAGACTCAGAGAAAAAGCAGATGCTCCATATATTGTTGTGGAAAAAATTCTTGAACCTGACGAAGATTTACCTGTTAATTGGCCGGTTCAAGGCACTACAGGTTATGACTTTTTAAATTATGTAAATGGTCTGTTGTGTGACAATTCCAATGAACAAGAATTTAGTCAAATTTACTCTCGGTTTATTCGAGGTAGTTCTAATTATGAACAGCTAGTAGATGAAAATCAAAGACTAATTATTAATAAGCATTTGGCTGGAGATATTGATAATTTAGCTCACTTACTGAAGGATATTTCTAGTAAATATAGATATGCTAGTGATTTTACTACTTTTGGTTTAAAAGCTGCTTTAGAAGAAGTTATGTCAGTATTTCCTGTATATAGAACTTACATTAGTAAAGAAGGAGTAAGTAAAGCTGACCGAGAATGTATTCAAGGAGTAATTGCTACAACCAAAGAAAGAATACGCACTTTTATCGATGAACTTTTGAATGAATTAAATTTTATTGAGAAGTTTCTATTATTAGAATTTGATGAGTATTTAAACCAGGAAGATAAAGATAAATGGCTACATTTTGTTATGCGTTTACAACAGTTTACCGGACCTTTAATGGCAAAAGGTGTAGAAGATACTGTTTTATATATTTATAATCGCCTCATTTCTCTCAATGAAGTTGGTTCAACTCCTAGTAAATTTGGCATTTCAATTGATGAATTTCATGGATTTAATCAACATCGTATTGCTTATTGGCCTCATGCTATGAATGGAACTTCTACCCATGATACTAAACGTGGAGAAGATGTCAGAACTAGAATTAATGTACTTTCAGAAATTCCTGAAGAGTGGGAAAGTTATCTAAAAAAATGGCAGGAAATTAATGCTCCTCACAAAGATTGTGTTGGAGGTTTAGATGTTCCTTCTCCTAATGATGAATACTTTTTATATCAAACTTTACTGGGAGCTTTTCCTTTTGATGAAAGTGAATATCCAACTTTTGTAGAACGAATTAAAGAGTATATTATTAAGGCAATACGAGAGGCAAAAGTTAATACAGGTTGGTTGAGACCAGATTGTGGTTATGAAAGTTCATTGATTAAATTTGTAGAAAGTCTTCTCAAAGATTCAGAAGAAAATGAATTTTTAGCAGCTTTTCGACCTTTGCAACGTAAGGTTCAACATTATGGAATTTTGAATTCTTTATCTCAAACTTTTCTGAAGATTACTTCTCCTGGAGTTCCTGATATTTATCAAGGTACAGAATTATGGAATTTGAGTCTTGTTGATCCTGATAACCGTCGCCCTGTTGATTTTGAAAAAAGAGCAGAATTTATCCAGGAAATTAAGACAAAAATAGAGTCAGATATTTTGGGATTAATTGAGGAACTTTTACCAACTCCAGAGACTGGTAAAATTAAAATGTTTTTAACTTATCAAGCTTTGCAGGCACGTCGAGAATATGTGGAATTATTTCAACGTGGAGATTACCAAAAGTTAATTGTTATGGGTAGTTTGAAAGATCATATAGTTGCTTTCTCCAGAAAATGGGGAGATAGTACAGCGATTATTATTGCCCCTAGGTTATTAACTAAATTGGTGCAAGAGGGAGAATATCCTTTAGGTGAACAAGTATGGCATGAAACACGAATTTGTTTACCTTCAGGTTCTTCTTTAGTGTGGAAAAATGTGATTACTCAACAAGAGTTAGAAAGTGAACAAGAGGATACTTTGTGGATTAGAGATGTGTTAAGTCATTTCCCTGTCGCATTATTAATTAACGAGGGTGGTGAAACAAGTAATGCTTCTGATGTTGATAATTAACTATAGGTCTGTTCATTAATTGATAATTGATAATTAAGAATTACCCCAAGGAAAACTGTAACGGAATTGAAGATAAGTAAATATTATTTCCTTTCTCTTGACATAGAAGGCTTTATAGCTTAATTTTTCAGTAAGTTTAAATCTACTGCTCAAAATTTCCTAGGTAAAAATTTGTATGACCATAGTGACCTATAGATTTTTGTCTATTCCTCTTGTGCTAAAAATTTCCCTAGATTAGAATGATTTTGTGGAATAAAAAAACTTCCCCAAGATACTTTAAACTTTTCATTTTCAGATATAGATTTTCTAGGTAAAAATTTGTATGACTATACTACCCTAGAGATGTTCATTAATGGATAATGGATAATGGATAATTGATAATTACAAGAAGGTTAAAACCGTTCGGGAATTGAATATTGGGAAATATCCTAGCACTTTTTTTCCCCTATCCAAGGGGAGGCTTTAAACCAGAATTATTTAATTATTAATTATTAATAATTGGGTAAAAAATTACGCAGGCAGGATAATTGTGTGAAAGAAAAACAACTTTCTTAAGATGCCTTAAACTCCTCATTTTCAGAATTGGAATGATGACTATCAATATCTTCTTCATTCTTTATACTTAACAATCGCTTACAAATACCTAGCAAATGTGATTTACTACAAATAGGCGATCGTGGCAATGGTGTTTCAGTATCAGGCCAGTTAGGTAGATCAAAACATGGACAGCACTCAGGAGGCATCCCTTTTACATGAGATGGGATGGGCATCAAACAACGTGCGCAAGAACTAATATCCCACTCTGGAGATAATAATTCTTGAATTGTTTGATTTGTCCCTTCTAAATAAGAATCTCCCGATTCAGATGATAAAATTTGCTGCCAGCATTCTTCAAATTCTTGACTGTAACGATCGCCTGAAACTACAATTTGAGGTCTTACAGCTTCTTGGCCATTCCTAATTAATACTTTCTTGCCTAACTGAAACCAATAGGCAATATATTTTCTGACTTGATTACGGGATGCCATAACTTTTAAGATCCAATTATTTTCTATTTGAATTAGACAGATATTTATAAAAAGTTATACCAATATATCCAAAATAATATCACAAATTATTTCACACACTAAGTATGTAATAATTACCTAAAATTATTGTTAGTTAAAGTTTTACACAAAATCAACCCTCCTTTTTTGACTTTTGACTTCCTGAAAACGTTATTAATGCTTTAATATATGATTTAATTGTAACTTTTCTGATTAAAATTGAACTTCCAACTCAGCCATTCATTCCTTGAGAATTAATTAAGAATTAAAATTTTAAAGGTACACCTAAAGCACTGAGATCTAAAACATGACCTCCAGTAACTAGATAAACAGAATCAGAAATTACTCCCACTCTCCGAATAAGATTACCAAGGCGATCGCGAAATAATCGTCCAATAGGAAAGGAAGGAACAACTCCCCAACCTGTTTCCTCAGCAACTAAAATTACATGACCACTAGCTTTGAATAAACTTTCAATTAGTGCCTCTAAAGTTTCATTCCAAACTTCTTCATCTTGTTCTAAAATATTAGCTAACCAAGTACCTAAAGAATCTACCAAAATACAGAAATCTTCATCAGAATAAGCAGCCAAAGTTTCTGATAGTTTGACAGGTATTTCTAAAGTTATCCAGTCAGAGGAGCGACGATTTTTATGCCGTTCAATTCGAGTTTGCCACTCTAAATCATTAGCATCAACTTGAGAGGTAGCTATGTATATTACTTTTTTTCCAGAATTAATAGCTAAACTTTCTGCCCACTCACTTTTACCAGAACGAGCAGGACCAGTGACTAAAATTAATTTATGAGAATTGGCTGAAGCAGAATTCATTGGGAATAGAACTAAATATTCAAGGTAAACTGAAAAATGAAGGATAATAAATTATGCAACAGCAAATTAGGCCAATATCCCCAAAAACTTCAAAGTAAAAAAATTATAACTAACTATGGCCCTAATCTCCGCCATTATCTGTACTCATAATCGGGACACTTACTTAGGAGCTGCAATAGATAGCCTGTTAGCACAGGATTTTCCTGGTAGCTTTGAAGTAGTAGTAATAGATAATGCTTCAAAAGATCGTACCCGTGAAGTAGTAGAAGCAAGACTTACCAATCCAAAACTTAAATATGTCTATGAACCAGTCACAGGATTATCTGTGGCCAGAAATACAGGGGCAAAAACAGCCAGTGCTGAAATTTTAGCTTATCTTGATGATGATGCTGTTGCTAGTTCTCAATGGTTAAGGGTACTATACCAAGCCTATCAAAGTAACGACAAACTGGCTATTGCTGGTGGCAAAGTTACCTTAATTTGGCCAGAAGGAATCAGTCCCCCCAAGTGGCTGTCTCTAGAATTATCAGGGAACTTAGGTTACTATGACCTTGGTGATTCTGTTGTATATATTGACCAACCAGGTTTGACTCCTAGAGGTTTAAACTATTCAATTCATCGGACATTTCTGGAAAAAATTGGTGGTTTTGACACTAACTTGGGTCGAGTTGGCAAAAGATTATTGTCAAACGAAGAATTACATACCACAGAATTAGCAATAAAGCAAGGTTGGCAAGTAGCCTATTTACCAGAAGCATTAGTCGCTCATAATGTAGCACCAGAAAGGGTAAAACCTTCTTGGTTTATTGAACGAGGTTGGTGGCAAGGTATTAGTGAATGTTACCGAGAACAACTAGCTGGTAAAGCAGGTTTAGGTCAACTATCGCGGGGGGGTGAGAGAATGATTAGAGGTATGTATAAGTCTCTAAAAAATATCACAGATCCAGCGAAGCGTTTTGATAATTTTGTCTATTTTTATGCTCAAATAGGCTATTTAGGTGCAGCAATTCAGGGCATGATATCTACATCAATAACTCCAAGAAATTGAAGAAGGTGTTAGGTTGTAGGTTGTAGGTTATGGCGAAAAAAGTTTACTGCACCATCTAAAACTGAGCATAACAACCAATAGGATAGAGGTGAGGGGTTGGAAAGAAAAACCAACCCCTAGCATCCAATACCCAAAATCTTTGCAGCGTAGCGACGATAAATTAAGGTTTCCCATTTATAAATTCTTTAACTATGACATCATCTAAGATACCAGTATCAGTTCTAATTCCCGCTAAGAACGAAGAGCAAAATTTACCTGCTTGTCTAGAAAGTGTAGCTAGAGCAGATGAAATATTTGTGGTAGATTCTCAAAGTAGCGATCACTCTGCCGAAATAGTTGAGAGTTATGGAGCAAATCTAGTACAGTTCTATTTCAATGGTACTTGGCCGAAAAAGAAGAATTGGTCTTTGGACAATTTACAATTTCGGAATGACTGGGTATTAATTGTTGATTGTGACGAACGTATTATCCCAGAACTTTGGGATGAAATTGCTATAGCTATTCAAGATCCAAATTATAATGGTTATTATCTTAACCGTAGAGTATTTTTTCTAGGCAAATGGATTCGTCATGGTGGAAAGTATCCTGATTGGAACCTCAGATTATTTAAACATAAAGAAGGTCGCTACGAAAACTTGAAAACTGAGGGTGTTCGGAATACTGGAGATAATGAGGTACACGAACACGTTGTTTTAACTGGTAATGTGGGATATCTGAAAAATGATATGCTTCACGAAGATTTTCGCGATTTATTTCACTGGATTGAAAGACACAATCGTTATTCTAATTGGGAAGCCCGTGTACATTACAATCTACTGACTGGTCAGGGTGATAGTGGAACTATAGGTGCTAGTTTATTTGGAGATGCGGTACAACGGAAACGTTTTCTCAAGAAAATATGGGTGAGGTTGCCATTTAAACCTCTGCTGAGATTTATTTTGTTCTATTTTATTCAACTAGGATTTTTAGATGGTAAAGCAGGATATATTTATGGTAGGTTATTGAGTCAATATGAGTATCAAATTGGTGTTAAGCTTTATGAGCTTAAAGATTGTGGTGGTCAGTTGAATGTTACTCAAGAGAAACCACAAACTACTAATCCTCAACCAGTTGCTCAAGTAGACTCAGCAAGTAGTAGTTAAAAGTTAGATTCAGCATTTAGGTATTAGCATCTGAGCAATCAGCTTTTTTTGTGAATCAATTAAACACATTGACTATGGATAGTTAAGGTTTTTATATCTGCTTGAAACCATACTTACAGAAAAATTCCGAGAAATGAGGTACAAGGTTGAAGAGTAAAACTCTTGTAGTGCGGGTATCTTGATCGGCAAATGCGTACCTCATAACAACGGGAAATGCTGTAAGTCATAATTTTAGTGTTTCAATATTGCCATCTAAATTTCCTGCATATCCGGAGCTAATGGTTGATAGCTGACGGCTGAATGCTTAGAAGTTAGGAATTAAGAGATATAAAATAAAGGAGTTGCTTTAACTTGTCAATTTTCAATTCTGCAAAGCAGCTAACTCTTCATTTAGCATAATCTCATTCCTTATATATATACTAGCAATACCCAAAAATTTACCTAAGTAAATTTCAGATTTATAAATGATTAAGGGAGGTAGAAAATAAGGAAGTCAACCTATTTTTCTACTTCCCTATTTTGATTTTTATAGGATTAAGGAAGGTGCTGGTGCATAGTAATACCAATTTGATAAATGTTTGGTACAAATAGCTAGGGTATTTTAGGAGTCAGGAGTTAAAAATGGGTTTGCTCTGATTATTGACGATTCTGGACACAGAAAAAGCGCACCGCCTGCGCCGAGGTTTCCTCGGCGTAAAGACGGAGCAAGAAGTGGTAATTTTACTGATGGAGTTGGCCGACAATATTTGGGAGAAATTGGTAAAACAGACAATGGGATAGTTTGAGTTACAAGTCATTTATATGATGGAGTGATAAGTCTCCCTAAACATTTTGGGTAGCGACTATAGAAGCAAAAATCAAAAGTCTGTCTGGTCAAAGAACTATTGCGATCATTATGAATAGTAGTTCTGTAAAGGAGGCCAGTGAAATTGATTATTTAATTAGTACGGTTATTGCCACAGATATTGTGAGTAAAATTAACTGGGCGATTGAAATATTGATAGAAGTTCTGGCTAAAGTTGATATCGGAAATATTCTCGAAAACTTTGGTCAAGAAACTAGAAGGGAAGACCCGGTTGTTAATTTTTATGAAACTTTTTTAGCCGCTTATAAAACATTTTTGAGAAAAAGTCGAGGAGTTTATTATACTCCGGAACCTGTGGTGTGTTTTATTGTCAAATCAGTTAATCATATTTTAGATAGATATTTTGATTTAGAATATGGTTTAGGGAGTCGAAAAGTAACAATTTTAGATCCTGCTACGGGTACTGGTACTTTTTTATATCGGGTGATTAAACAAATCTATTTTAACTTTCAAAAATATGGCGCAAATCGCTGGAATGAGCTGTTAAGAGATTCACAAGTTTTACAGCGGTTATATGGTTTTGAATTATTGATGACTCCTTACGCTATTGCTCATTTAAAGTTGGGGTTATTATTGGAGACTTTGGGTTATTGTTTTGAGGAGAAGGAAAGATTAAATATTTTCTTGACTAATGCTTTAGATGAGGGGATAAAAAAGTCTAGTTTGTTATTAGCAGAATATATTTCTGAAGAAGCTAATCAAGCAGCAAAGGTTAAGGAGGAAAAACCGATTTTTGTTGTGTTAGGAAATCCTTCTTATTCTGTCAGTTCGCAAAATGTTAGTAAGCGGAAGAAAAGACTGGAGGAGGATACTAAGTATTTGGCAGATGTTAAATACAATGGCTTAACTTGGGAGAAGGTGTATAAAGTAGGTAAAGCTGGAAAGGAGATAACAGAATTAACTTATATTGGTGAACTTTTAGAAAGATATAAAGGTAGGGTTAGGTTGGAGGGAGAAAAGAATATTCAACTTCTTAGAGAAAAAAGTGAACCTGATGCTTTTTCGGTAGTTTATAACAAGAGAGATAGTGTGAAGTTACCTGCTAATGTTTTTTATTTTGATTTATGGGGAAAAAGGGAGGATAAATATCAGTTTTTAGAGAGTGTAAATTTTCAGTATGTTGACTGGATAAAATTACAACCTTCTCAACCTAATTTCTTTTTTTCACCTAAAAATTTTGATTTGAGTGAAGAATATAATCAAGGGTGAAGTGTCATAGATATTTTCCCTGTTAATTCTACAGGAATTAAAACTGACAGAGATAATTTTGTGATAGATTTTGAACGAGATAAACTTATTAAGCGAATCCAGGATTTTCGAGATTTAACCATAACTGATGAACAACTCTATAATAGATATAACCTTAAAGATACTGGTGATTGAAAAATTTCTCTAAAAAGAAAGTCATTAGCTAATAACCTAAATTGGACAAGTTACTTGATGACTTGTTTATATCGTCCTTTTGATTCAAGATTCTATTCTCATGATCAAGATGTTGTGGAACTTCCGAGAAATGAAGTAATGATAAATATGATTAAATCAGAAAATCTAGGATTAATTATTAATAAACAGGTAAAAATTGATTACAATCTTATAAAGATATGATGAGATATTTGAATCGATTTTATGGTGGGACTAAGAAAATCATTATTTGCTTAATTTAAACATCTCAATGCTATAGAATTATTAAATTAGAGTCAAGTCTACAAAAATTAACTCCCAATGACAGATAACCAACAAACAGAATCTTGGGTCGATCTTCGCAAATACAACCAATCTTGGTATGACCGAGGTAAACCGGGTTGGTTCGTATTACTGTGGTGGTTTGTACAAGCAATTACTTTTCCCTTAACTCCCCAACCTTTATATGGTGTGAGAAGACTAATATTAAATATCTTTGGAGCTAAAATTGGTCAAGGAGTTTTAATTCGCCCCACTGCCAGATTTACCTATCCTTGGAAAATAGTGATCGGCGATTATAGTTGGATAGGAGACGAGGTAGTTTTATACAGTCTTGACCTTATAAAAATAGGTCAGCATTGCGTTATCTCTCAAAAAAGTTATCTCTGCACTGGTAGTCATAATATAGAGGACCCTACATTTGGGTTACAAACAGCAAGTATTACTATTGATGATGGTGCTTGGGTAGCTGCAGATTGTTTTGTTGGTCCTGGTGTTAATATTGGTGCTAATGCAGTTATTGGTGCTAGGAGTAGTGTTTTTAAAGATATGCCTCCCGGTCAAGTTTGTTTAGGAACACCTTGTCAACCTTGTTATCCAAGACAAATTAAGATATGAGACATCAAATGATTGACTACTCTCCAGACTCAAGTTATGGGGAGTAGTCAACCTTATCCCTTGAAAATTAAAGTAGTTTGCAACTTGATGAGGTAGAAAATTCTGGGGAAGTAAGCAATAGAAAAGAGGGAATAGATATTAATGTCAATTAAGTAGAAATTGACTTAGAATATAAAATTATGTTTTAATCTTATATTGTATTGTTTTTTTGTTCAGGAAATAACTGACCAAGGAGAATAATTGGTAGCTCTCAAAAAAAATTTTCAAAAGTAGTTATTATTCGGAGAAGCTGGTTTAGTTGGTAGAGAAATAATTGTTAAGTTTTAATGAATAGCCGCTCATAATTGTTGTGATTGACAATATGCGTACCAAACTCAGAAACAAAAAAGAAGTAGAATAAGTTGAATTAATCGAAAATGATATTCTGGACTTTATTTAAGAGATAGTTGAGCAAATGATTAGATTGGATGAAAAGCGCTCCTGATGAAGTGCTGAGGCTATATAAACTGAGCTAACATTAATACCATAATTAAGATTAACAACTCCGGAATTTTAGTATTGATTAGTCTTAATTACTTGATACTATTCATTCATATTTTTATAAGTTGCTACTGCAGAAGGTGAACTGCGGTTTAAGTAACGGAATATCCAATACTTAAGAACCGCATCCAAAATCACCGGAAAAGTTGCAATAAATAAGAAATTAAAATCTCTACTTTCCGGTAATCCAAAATGTCTAGTAATATTTTCCAAAATTACTTCCCAACCGTGAGGAGAGTGGAACCCTACAAACATATCTGTTAACAAAATAATGATAAACGCCTTAGCACTATCACTAAGACCATATATAACATCATCCATAAAAGATTTTAAAACCTCAATATCTCTTTTATTGGTAGAAATGATAGCGACAAAAGTAATAAAAGATATCAGGTCACAAAAAATATTTTTAATCGCATTATTGCCTTTAACTTCATATTCCCAGGCTATTTCTTGAGCTCTTTCTTCTACCTTGTGTTCAATTAATTCTTCCCTTTCAGACTTAGGTATTTCAAAAAATTCTTTTCCAGATTTAGATAATTCAGGAAATAATTCTGGAGCCTTACCTAAATACATTTGAAAATGAAGTTTTTCCTCATATTGATGCAACTCCATCAAAGCTTCCTCTTCCATATTAGGGTTGAGAAAAATTTCTTCTTGTTTATGAGGTAGTGGGATAAAATTATCAACCAAATAACCCACAAAAGTTATTTTTGATAACTGGTGCATAAGTAAAGGAACTAAAATCAACAGCAAGACAAATCTAATCGAAGTAATAGTCTTGATCTTAGATTTTCTGAACTTTTTAATTACCTCATCTTCTGCTTCAGGATCTAACTCTTTTTTAATTTTTTTAAAAGTATTTAAGAGCGAACGTGGTAAGAAGCTTATTTCAGGAGTATCCTTTTTCAATTCTTCTAAATTATTTTGATTTTGAGAAAAATTAGACAATATATTATTGGAAGAATTATTGATATTATCTTGACTAGATACTATAGCTATAGAGGATGAAGTATTAGGAACTTCTACAATAGCATTTGATTTTTGCAGTTGAGGCTTTGAAGATTGACTATATCGACTGGTTACTTGATCTATAAACTCTAATTTTTCTAAAATTATCGATGGTCGATCCTGAAATTCTTGCTGATAATTTTGATTAAGCTTATTCCTTTGCCTGTCAAGCTTTTTTTGCTCAAGAAGACCTACTACTGAAACACTTGTATTAAATTCAGCTAATCTAGCTTGAATAATTTTTAAATATCGCTTCAGTTCCGAATTCAAATAATATTTAGCACTATTACTATAATTAACTGATTCAGTAGAAATCTTTTGACCTGCAAAATGTTCCTCTTCAATAGCCTTAATCTTAAGAGCAGCATCATAAGCCATATCCAAAGATCTTTCAGGAGTTTCTCGGAACCACTGGTTAGCATTTAGCATAAACAGTTTCAATTGCTTCCAGAGATAAATAGCCATCTTTACTTAATATTCTGATAAATTTAATTAGATTGCCATATATAATATACTGACAATCTAATGTATAATGAACATTTGTATAGCTTTAATCAAAAGCAATAATCACTTAAAAATTATCTTTGCACTTTGATTAACTTAGCTGGAATCTGAGCAGATTTTTTCTTTATAATGTGAGCAAGCAATAAGTAGGTTATCATCTAAATCAAAATTATCTCTATTTCTTCAATAAGATTTAATTAATTAAATTCCTCAAGTGTTGAACTAACTGCGGTGCTTCCATCACTCCTTCTATCTTGTCTGCTGGCTCACCATTTTTAAACAAAACTAAAGTCGGCAAAGCGTGAATATTATACTTTGAAGCCAACTGAGGATATTTATCTGTATCAATTTTAACTATTCGGATTTTATCTTTCATTTGTTCATTCACCTGTTCCAGAATAGGGGTCATCATTTTACAAGGGCCACACCAAGTAGCATAAAAATCGACCAAAACAGGCAAATCTGAACCAGCAAGTAGTTCATCAAAATTATTGAACTTCTTTTTTACTGACATAAGCAAAAATTTATGAGGTTATGGGTATTATAGCAGTCACCATTAATGACACAGATATTCTAGTTCTTCTCAAATATAGTCTGTGCTAGGAATATAACTTCTGACTCCTGACTTCTGACTTCTGACTTCAGCTATATTAGCTTAACGCAACAAACTATAATCCCCTAAGATAAGTTAGTTTAATTTGACAAAAAAGGATTTGATTATGGAAGCATTACCCGAAACACTACAACGTTTGAAAGGACAAGTAGCAATAATTACAGGAGCATCCAGAGGAATTGGCCGGGCGGCAGCTTTAGCATTGGCAATGGAAGGGGCAAATGTGGTTGTCAACTATGCTAAATCAAGTGGTGCTGCTGTGGAAGTAGTGGCAGAAATAGTTGCTGCGGGTGGCAGTGGGATGGCGCTACAAGCAGATGTTTCTAAAGCTGAGGAAGTGGATACCCTTGTCAAAGAAGTTATGGAAAAGTGGAGTCGTATTGATATCTTAGTTAACAATGCTGGTATTACGCGCGATACTCTACTATTGCGGATGAAACCTGATGACTGGCAGTCAGTAATAGACTTAAATTTGACTGGGGTCTTTCTTTGTACTCGCGCTGTGAGTAAAATTATGCTCAAACAAAAGAGTGGGCGTATTATTAATGTTGCTTCGGTGACTGGGCAAATGGGTAATCCTGGTCAAGCTAATTATAGTGCAGCTAAAGCAGGAGTGATTGGTTTTACTAAAACTGTAGCAAAAGAGTTAGCTAATCGCGGTGTTACAGCAAATGCAGTTGCCCCAGGGTTTATCGCTACTGATATGACGAAAGACCTGAAAAATTCTGAGGAAATTGTCAAGTTTATTCCCCTAGGTCGTTATGGTACACCAGAAGAAGTAGCAGGTATGATTAGGTTTTTAGCTGCTGATACTGCGGCAAATTATATTACAGGTCAAGTGTTTAATGTGGATGGGGGAATGGTGATGGCTTAATCAAAATCAAAAGTTAAAAGTCAAAAGGCAAAAGTAATACCGTTTCACGGAAGTCAGAAGTCAGATTTGATGGACTAAAGATTTTGACAATACAATAGTTTCAAGCAATTATTTAATATTTAAAGTTTGAAACTATTTGTGACATCCTTAGAGTAAATTGGTATAAAAAAATTGATAATTTTTGTACCCTACTATGGTTTAGTTACCGTAGTTTCATGCTTGTAAAAATTGCTGTAACTAGATTAAAAGAGGGTATTTTTTTACTAAATTAAAAGGCAAAATTAAAATTTCCTTATACCCTGTCACAGATTCTATATTACCTCAAAAAATTGATGAAACCAAATATTTATACTATACCTTTAAGACAACTTGCTTCTGGGGATTTTATGTATTTACAAGTTTATAAATTCACTGGAAATCAAAAGGGGAAAAAAGCCTATATACAAGCAAATTTACATGGAGCAGAAATAAGTGGTAATGCTGTTATTCATCACTTGATAGAATTTTTAATGACTTTGGATAATAGTCAACTAATAGGAGAAATATTGTTAGTACCTGTGTGTAATCCCGAAGGAGTTAATTCGCGATCGCATCAATTTTCATCAGGTAGATATAACAGCTATGATGGTAAAGATTGGAACCGGATATTTTGGGATTATGAGAAGGAAGATGTAGATATTGATGCTTTTGCTAAAAGTCAAATTGATTTAACAGAAACTGAAATCAAAAATAACTATCGCGAAGAAATATTACGCAGTTTTGATCGAGAGTTAGAAAAAATTAATTCTTCTAGTGGTACACCTTTCTATAAACAATATAGATATAAACTTCAATCATTATGTTTAGATGCAGACTATGTGATAGATTTGCATAGTTCAACTAATCAAAGTTTAGATTATCTTTATTGCTTTCATGGTAGGGAAGAAAGTGCTAGGTCGTTTCTGCTAGATTATGGAATTTTAATGGGTGAGGGTGAATATGATGGAAATACTTTTGATGAAGGATTTTTGAAACCTTGGTTAGCTTTAGAAATAAATTTGAAAAAGTTAGGAAAACCAATTCAATTTGACATAGAATCATGGACATTAGAGTTAGGTTCAGGAATGACAATGAACCCCGAATCAGTGATAAAAGGTATTCAGGGATTGAAAAATTATTTAGCTAATAAAGGGATGTTAAAAATCTCAGAATTTCCCTTGATGGAACTACGAAATCATCAAATAGTTTTTACTCCTAAAAAAGAGATAAAAAGTTATTATGCTCCTGTAGGTGGTATGATTCAAAATCGAGTAGAACCTGGTACAATTGTCAAACAAAATCAGTGTATTTATCAAATATTGAATTTTAACAAAAATCAAGACTTGCCAAAAGTTATAGATATTTTTGCCCAAACAGATGGCTTAGTTTTAGATAATTCAACAAATCATTCTGTCAATCAAGGAGATTTTGTCTTAGATATTATCTGGGAAAAACCGTAGGGTTTAATATCTAAACCCTGATGAATATTGATTGAAAACAAAAAATCAACCATTCTATAAATTTGGGAAATTATCTGTAGAAATCTGTGGGGGTTTGGTTTACAAATCCTCTCCACAAGTTTATATTCAATTCCAATAATTAGTTATCATATTAGAAGTACCTTTTTCAAAATCCTCTATAATACCAATTTGATAAATGTTTGCTACAAATAACTAGGTAACTTTTTAGAGTTCAGGAGTCAGGAGTCAGGAATCGTATGGGAATAGCTTATATATCATTTTTTAACTAGGAAATCATATTTTTTTGTCAAAAGTAAATATCCTGTAAAATATTTTTATTGCCCTTACTATTCGTAACATTATTTTTTTAAATTGGTATAAATATAACCCTTATATATCAAAATTTATGCAGAAACTTAGTTTATCAACGAAATTTCCTGGTATGAAAAAATAATCAGGATAATAAACCTGGTTTTTTGTTTGAGTGCGTAAGTCCTGCATACATTAAAAATAACTCAAAAAATGCCACTAATTTTTGAGAATGAGGATAAAAATCAGATTATTCGTATCCATAATTCCAATATCTGTAAATATGCTTTTTTTTTGAGCGATCGCCTCCGTAGGGATTTGGATAAGGGCTGGGAGATAAAGGTTTAGAGATCAGACTTTGGAGACCAAATCCCTACAGGAGTATATTCAAAAATCCCAAACTTTTTGCATTGTACAATGCCTTTTAAGCAGAAGATATCTCTAATAATCAAAAATACAATCAATTATCGTGCATAAATAATCAATTCTTTCCACCTACTCCCTAGTCCCTCTTTTATGGAGATGTCTAGAGATAATTTGACTTAATCTCCCAAACAAATACCTATGCCTCGAGCAGTTTTGACCAAAGTATCATTAGGATCTACTGCTCTGTACTTAGCGATCGCTTCTGCTATTGGCACACTGACAACTTGTCTATTTTGCCAAGTTACCATCTGGTCATATTTTCCTGTAGCAATCAGATCGACTGCTGCAACTCCAAAGGCTGAAGCAACTAAGCGATCAGTGGGGGAAGGAACACCGCCCCGTTGAATATGACCTAACACCGTAACACGAGTTTCCGCACCACTACAAGCACAGATTTTATCGGCTAGATAATGCCCAATACCGCCAAATCGAGATTTACCAAAAAAATCATCTTGTGTCACCGCCTCCCCTGCTTCAGTCCGCACTGCCTCTGCAACAACGACCAAAGAGTAATTTTTACCTAAATCCTGACGTTTGCGGATATAGTTACAAATGTTATTTATTGTGTAAGGAATTTCCGGAATCAAAATTACATCTGCACCACCAGCAATACCAGCATTTAGAGCAATATGACCCGCATCCCGCCCCATTACTTCTAAAATTATCACTCGACTATGACTAGCAGCAGTAAAATGTAAGCGATCTAGTGCTTCCGTGGCAATTTTGACAGCAGTATTAAAACCAATAGACAGTTCAGTACAGTTGACATCATTATCAATGGTTTTGGGGATACCCACTAGATTCAAGTTTCCTTGTTGAGCAAGTTTCCGGAGGATAGCCAGACTACCATCGCCTCCAATACCAATTAAAGCATCAAGTCCAAGTAAATTATAACCCTCGATAATTTCTTTAGAGCGATCGCAAAAAGTACCATCTAACATTGGAAAGGCAAAAGGATCGCCTTTATTTGTAGTTCCTAAAATTGTGCCACCTGACATTAGTAAAGGATCTATTGTCTCAATTTCTAGTTTGAGTGTTTGTGGGGGGCGCTCCATCAATCCGTGAGTAGCTTGGCGAATCCCTACAACTTCCCAACTGTAAGTTCCTACTGCATGATATACCACAGCCCTAATTGCAGGGTTTAAGCCTGCACAATCTCCTCCACTGGTCAGGATACCAATACGTTTGTGCTCTACCATAATTATGATTTTATCTATATGGAAAATATGAGTTTTTGACAGTTTCAACACTGAGGTGAAAACTGCCGATTTTGATTTTACCAATCAATTGTCAGTATTTCTATGGTTTTTCACATTAATTAACTATAGTCAAAGACTAATATTCTTTTGTGATATTAAGTCAATCTAAAGAAGCTAATTGAATATCTCTGAAAAATTAAAAGATAAAATTATTTAATAATTGATTCCAAGTTTAATTAATGAGAGTAGCTGAAGTGAAAGTGATTATCAAGGATTAAAATTAATTGAGACAGAGCTTGAAGCAAAAATTGCCTATGCAGAAAATATAGGCAATAAAAGTGAATCTGAAAAACTAGAAATTATCCGTAAATATGCCAGGGCAAACGGAGCTAAATTCTGGAAACTTGTGCTGTTAAGCTTTATAGAGATAATGAATATAAATACTTAGAAGTCTGATATCCTTGCCCTGTCAGAACTTCAAAATAAGATGCGTTTGCCCTGGTAAATATGCCAAATCTGAGTTTAACTATATTATCAGTCATGGCGCAGAATTTGAGTCAGCAATTAAGACAGTGGCAGCAGAATTTTCCAGGACAAAATTTGCTTTAACATCCAGTAGCTACTCTGGCAATAATCATAATTTAGGCGTGCTTAACTACAAACTTCATGAAGCTGGATATTTGTCAATAGTTGTGGCAGCATTAGTAACAAAAATAAATAAAATAGGCTTTATTGGAAGTATTAATTACAAAATAATCCTAGCCCAGGCTAACTTATTAGAAAAAGGAACTCTAGGGACAAAATCTAATATTGATATCGATATAAAATGGCTAGTGCAGGATGACGGAAATAAGTGACCAGTAACAAAATACTCAAAGCCTTACCAATCAAAACTTCTGAATTCTGAATTCTGAATTCTGACTTCCGCGTAGCGGTACTAGGAAGTTGGAGTAATAAAGTAGCAGGAAGAGAAGTTGGTCGAAAATTAATCGAGTCTGGTACTGATGTTTTAGTACTAAATGCTAAACTAGCTACAGATGAAATATATCCACTGGCAAAACTAGCAAATATATCTATTATTGAGTGGAATTCAGATATGTACGATTGAGCACCAGAAATTATTGTTACTAGTGCAGGATGACGGAAATAAGTGACCAGTGACAAAATACTCAAAGCCTTACCAATCAAAACTTCTGACTGTCTTGAGTGTGTCTTACATTCTGAGGGGACCTCAGAATTACACACTCGCTTCTGAATTCTGAATTCTGACTTCCGCGTAGCGGTACTAGCATAGTTATTGATATACCAAAGTTACTTTTGAAAGGAGCAACTTTGGTCACAGAAAGTCATTGATAAGGCCGTAGATATCGGTTTTGTTTTACAGAATGAGTCATCAGATTAGCTCATTTCAGGTATGCCCTAACTGCAAAATAAAAAGCTACAGTTAAACAAGCAAAAGATGATATATTAACTGATAAAGTCAATTTACTTCCTCAAAAATAATTACTTATTATTTCTGACAATTAAGTTATGATAATCGTCTAATAAATTCAGATTTTATTAACCCAAGAATCTATGTTAAATAAAATATTTCAGTTGGTTATGTTAGTGATTTTGAATGTCGGTAGCACGGAAATTAAAACTGCAAAATTAGAATCTACTAATTCAAGATTTGAGAGTAACTTTAAAGTAGCAATTCTGCTGCCTGATAAAATCGATAAAAGCGGTTGGAATAAGAGTGGTTATGAAGGATTGAAATTAATTGAAGCAGAACTAGATGCTGAAATTGCTTATAAGGACAATTTAGCAGATTATCTAGAATCAGAAGAAATAAAAAATATTTTACGCCAGTATGCCCTTTCTGGTTTTGATTATATTATTGGTCATGGTGATTCATTTCAATCAGCAATTGAGATTGTTGCTAAAGAGTTTCCCCAGACAAAATTTGCATTAACATCAAGTAGTAGTTATGGCAATAATCAAAATTTAGGTGTTCTAAACTACAAACGTTATGAAGCTAGATATTTAGCAGGAGTTGTGGCGGCTTTGAAAACAAAAACCAATAAAATTGGCTTTATTGGAGGTACAAATTATAGTATAATACAAGCCCAAGCAACTTTACTATAAAGAGGTGCAAAATCTATTCAAGCCTATATTAATGTGACAATTAAATGGGTAGGAAGTTGGACAGATACTGCAAAAGGAACGGCGATCGCTCGGAAGTTAATAAAAAATGATATAGATGTTTTAGTGCTAAATGCAGAAAAAGCAACCAAGAATATTTATCCCATAGCCAAAGCAAATAATATATCTATTATTGAGTGGAATTCAGATATATATAAGCGAAGTCCAGAACAAATTATTACTAGGGTTATTATTGATACACCAAAGTTATTATTAAAAGGAGCAACTTTAGTTCGAGAAGGTCGATGGCAAGGGCGTAAATATCAGTTTGGAGTACGAGATGGAATTATCAAATTAGCTCCTTTTAGAGGTGCTTTAAGTTCAGAAGAAAAAATCATAGTCGAACAAGCAAAAAATGATATTTTAACTGAAAAAGTCAATTTACTTCTCTAAGAAAAATATGAATAATCTATCTATGACTTCACTCAAAACTCCAAAATTTTCTCTAACTAAACAACTGCGGTGGGGGTGTGTTAGTTTAGTTGCTTTCAGTATATTAGCAACAGCAGGACTATTAATTTATTCTAGTTTCAAAACCCAGTTAAAACAGTCTCAACTACTAGAAAAACAACAAGCTCAAGTAGCAGCAAATAGAATTGACAGTTATCTAGCAGACCTACAACAAAAATTAGATTATCTCGCCAGAGTAAAAGGTTTAACAAATTTTCCCCAGTCACAACAAACAGCTTTATTGGAAGGTCTCAGTCGTTATAATGATGCTTACGAACTGTTAGGCATTATGGATCGCAATGGCAATCTTATCGTTACCTTTTCCCCTTACCGTCAAACCATGAAACGTAATATCTCCGATACTCCTGCATTCGCTTGGCCTTTTAAAGAACAAGAAAATTATACCGCTCCCGTAGAATACGATCCCAAAATCGGACAACTGGTAACTACCATTACCGTTCCCATTCGCAACACAGAAGATGAAGTAGATGGAATATTACTTGCTAAGGTTAACCTCAAATTCCTTGATTTTGTCGTTTCGTCAACAGAAGTTGGCGAGACAGGTTATGCTTATGCCATTGACAACCGCCGTCGTATCATTGCCAAACCAGGTAACTCTCCAGACTCCTTGAGACTAAAAGACCTTTCTAACCGCTCTTACATCAGAGATTTTACTGCTATAGAAGCCGAGCGCTACGGCCAATATCGAGGTTTGTACGGTGCAGAAGTATTAGGGACAGTGGTTCCCATTCGTAGTACTAACTGGAGTCTAATAGTAGAAATACCTATCGCTGAAGCCTATAGTCCAGTCTATCTGTTAATTTTAAATATGATTGTGGGATTAGTAATTATGTTAGCGATCGCCTTTGCAGTGGCTTTTTTATTCTCGCGCAATCTAGTTATTCCCCTAAAGCGCTTAATTACAGTAGCTAGTGAACTGAGTGCTGGCAACCGTGACGTTAGGGTAGAAATTTATGCACAAAACGAGTTAGACGTTTTAGCAGAAGTATTTAATCAGATGGTGGCTCAGTTAAATGCTTCCTTTACTGCCTTGGAAACAGCAAACCAAGAACTAGAACAACGAGTTGCAGAACGCACTGCTGAACTAGCTGAAGCCAAACAAAAAGCCGAAGTCGCCAACCAGGCCAAAAGTGAATTTCTCGCCAACATGAGCCACGAACTGCGCACTTCCCTTAACGGAATTTTAGGCTATGCTCAAATCATGCAACGCCTTACCTCACTATCAGACTCAGAAAAAAGCAAAGTCGATATTATCTATCGTTGTGGTTCTCACTTACTCACTTTAATTAACGACATTCTCGATCTCTCCAAAATTGAAGCTCGGAAAATGGAGTTGCACCCAAATGATTTCTTCCTTCCTGCTCTCTTGCAGGGAGTAGTAGAAATCTGCCAAATCAAAGCTGACCTCAAAGGGGTACGTTTTATTTATAATTATGACCCAGAAATACGGACAGGAGTTAGAGGTGATGAAAAACGACTGCGACAAGTATTAATCAACCTACTCAGCAACGCCATCAAATTTACTGAAGATGGCAGCGTCAGCTTTACCCTCAATCAAACTCTAGAACATAAAATCAGATTTGAAGTCAAGGATACAGGAATAGGTATGAGTCACGAACAACTAGAGAATATCTTCCAACCATTTGAACAAGTAGGAGAAGGGAGAATGCAAGGGGAAGGCACAGGTTTAGGATTAGCCATCAGTCAAAAATTTATCCAACTGATGGGGGGGAATATTCAAGTAGAGAGTGAACTAGGAGTAGGCAGCAATTTTTGGTTTGAGCTAGACTTACCAGCATCTCAAGAATGGGAAAAAGCCAGTCTAAGCGATCGCCGCAGACAAATTATTGGTATTAAAGGAGCAACACCCAAAGTCTTAATTGTAGATGATAAATTGGAAAATCGTTCAGTGATTGTAAACCTACTTACACCCATTGGTTGTGAAGTTATAGAAGCAGACAATGGTAAGGAAGGATGGGAGAAAGTTCAAGAGTCTCAGCCAGATGTAGTAATTACAGATTTAGTGATGCCGGTGATGGATGGTTTTGAGATGATGCGGTGGATACAGATGGACGAAGAACTGAAACAAAATACCGTAGTCATTGCTTCATCTGCCAGTGTCTTTGAATTTGACCAACAGCAAAGTTTAGAAGCAGGAGGAGACGACTTTTTACCTAAGCCAATACAGGCGAGTGAGTTATTAAATAAGTTGCAAAAATACCTAAATTTAGAGTGGGTTTACCAGGAAACTATAGAATCTGCATCTAGGGAAACAAGAGCAATAACAGAAGGAGAAATAATTCCCCCACCATTGGAGGAATTGCAATCTTTATACAACCTCGCGATGAAAGGTCATTTTAAAGGGATTATTAAACAAGCTAAATTAATTCAACAGCGATCGCCAAATTTTGTACTGTTTACTCAAAAAGTCGAGGAATTGGCAAGAGATTTTCAAGATAAAGAAATTCAAGAATTTATTCAAAAATATCTTCCAGGTCATTATTAATTGTTAATTATTTCTATCGTGCCCATTGTTGGAGAATATAATTATAAAAACTATCCCTATCTACTTGTTCCATCGCCATAATTTTCCGCCCACCAGTTTCTAATTTGATTCGACCTTTACTGACACCTTTTGTAATAACTACAGTTTCCCATTCTTTGAGTTGATAAAATTCTGGATGTGCTAAATAAGAAGTTGCTAAAACATCCCAAAAATAATAATCTTGAGAAATTGCCAACGCATAACATTGTCCAGCAAAATCAGAAATAGGATACTTTCTTTGGCTAGCTAATTTCCGAGAAAATTCAGAAGTTAGAGGTACATTATTACTAATATCCAACGAGCAAAGTACAATTGGAATTTGAGTTTGCCAGACTCTCTCAATCGCAAACGGGTCCCAATAAGCATTCCATTCAGCAGACATATCTTGACCAGGTTCCATATCTTTACTCACATTTCCTGGTACATTCAATGCACCACCCATCCAGACAATTTCTTGAATTTTTGACTCAATATCTGGAGCAATATCTAAAGCTGTAGCAACAGTTGTTAAAGGACCAGTTACTATTAATGTTACAGGTTCCGGTGCTGATTTTAAAACTCGTACCATGAAACTTTGACCAGGTTCAGAAACTAAAATAGTATCAATATTTTCTTTCTCATTTAAAATTGGAAAATGGTCAACCGCAAAAGAATCTCTTCTAAATAAAACTGGAAAAGGATTAACACCACGAACTGTACTTTCTGCGACTGGAACATCAGAACACCCCATTAAATCTAAAATTTTTCTAGTGGCACTAATTGCAGGTTCAATATAACAATCAGCAGGTGTTACAATTACTCCTAAAGGTTGAACATTTTCCATAGTCATCAGTAAAACAGTGGAGAGAAAATCATCTACAGCACCGTCATGATCCATGAGTACAAGTTTTTTGGACATAGATATTAAAAAATTAGATTTCAATCGGAATTATATAGGGTTTTTAAGGAAGAAGTAAGAAGTAAGAAGGAAGAGGGAAAAAGGAAGAAGGAAGAGGGAAAAAGGAAGAAGGAAGAGGGAAGAAGGAAGAGGGAAGAAGGAGTAAATATTGTTTGCTTGTTACAGAATTATTAATTATCAATTAATAATTAAATAATTGTGGTTTAAAGCCTCCCCTTTTAAGGGGAAAAAAAGTGCTAGGATATTTCCCAATTTTCAATCCTCTCGGTTTTAACCAGAGGTAATTATCCATTATCCATTATCCATTATCCATTAATGAACTATCCTAATATCCATCTTCTCTACTTCCATCAATATATAGTAATCCTAAATTGGTTGTGACAATTTTTATAATATTTAATTTGAGCTGAAAACCTTGAAAATTATGAATCCTGTACAGGTGATTTCCTACGAAATGCTCCACAAATGCAAATCGCTATTATTCCCAAAATATTACAACTTAAATAGGATTGCTATATTTAGCTCATAACTTTGGAACCTGCTGTAAGATAAACTATTAAGATAAAGCATCATTAAGAGGGTGTCTATAAAATAAATCTTAATAACTGTTGTAAGGTTGATTATTGGTTGGTTACGGCAAATCACACCAAACTATTAAGTTTAACTATTAATCTGTGCCTAATCCACTCTAAACAACGATTTAATATTTTATTTACAGGTACCCTATAAACCTCTAGTAAATTATCGATTTTCATTATGTACACAGAACCACAAGTAAACAACAATAGCAACTTTAATCACAACAATATTGTTGCCACAGAAAAGGTAAATAAATTACTACTCCAGTCAATTGATACTTTAGAAGAAATCCTTAAAAATCAACAGCTTCCGCCACAAGAACGAGCAACAGTAGCTTTAAAAATTCTAGAAATGACAGGTCTTTTGTCTCAACAAAATAATCAGTCACCAGCTACATTAGTATCTGAAGCTCAACAACAACTAAATCAACTACAGACAAATAATTTAGGAAAAAAAAAGTTTACTAAAGCGCCACCAAAAATAGAAGTAAAGCCTAAATTTTTATCTGCTAATTATGTAGAAATTACAAACTTTTTATTACCTGAAAACAATCAAAAAGCCATAGAAGAGGCTGTTCAAAAAAGAGACCAATATATTGAATCAACTACAACAACTAAAGCAGATAAATACCGCCAATCTTATGTACTATTTTCACAATACTTTCCCGAATTATCAGAACTTATTCAAAGCAAAATATTAGAAACATTGCCAGAAACATTAACCAAACTAAATTTTCGTCCCTTCGAGATATCAGAAATTGAAGTGCAACTAACGGCACATAATGATGGATGTTATTACAAAATTCATAATGATGCGGGTAGCGAAAAAACTGCCAGTCGAGAAATTACTTATGTTTATTATTTTTATCAAGAACCTAAAGCTTTTTCTGGGGGTGAACTGAGAATTTATGATACTGAATTGAAAGGTGGTGAAGCCATAAATCATCAGAATTATAAAACTATTACACCTGCTAATAACTCAATCGTCTTTTTTAACAGCCGTTGCCGACATGAAGTAATGCCTGTAGTTTGCCCTTCCAAAGCATTTGAACATAGTCGGTTTACTGTTAATGGTTGGATTAGAAGATTGGTGTCTTGAAGAAGGAGTCATATAATATCCAGTTGAACAGTTATTGTATAGTAGGGGAGCAGAGGAAATTTGCCATGAAAACTGTGAGGATAGATTTTTTCATTTCATGACATACTTGATCTATTTTACTTCAGTATAAATAATTTTTTTTGCCAGTTTTTTGCCAACTCAACCATCACACAATATTCCTACTGTATAAGAAGAAGGAATATTTTTTTCTGTTTGGCTAATTATTTAGATTTAGAGATTGTTTATATAAAATACAAAATATGATGCTATTTCTAAATTTCCTCATTCTCCCATGCAAATATTAACCTGTTATTCGGGGTTGATTTACAGTTGATGAGCCACTTATTGCAATAAGTATTACATACAACTTGAATATTTCTTATTCCGTAAATAAAAAAAAATTGATTTTGCGTAAAACCCAGCTTTTTACCTGAAGAATAATTTAGACAACCGTATGAGTTATTGAACAGCTAATAATTATTCTGATCTGATTCATATACATCGATTAGCCATGAATTAAAAATTTACCTATTCATATAACTGTACTTTTACTCATACCCTAATTTGTAATTAAAAAACTTATTATTCATAGGTGATTTATATGTACCATAAAATTGATTTTGTGCTATGGGCATTATTCATGGTATTAATCATTGGATTGCCGAATATGAAAATGAAAAATAATCTCGAAGTAAAATATTTTGATCAATTACTAGAAGAAATTTTTCATCAGTTTGTTAGTAATTCTAACGAAGATCCCCCTGTTCCCTATAAAGAAGGTACAAGCCGTGGTTAAATAAACTCGTTTTCCAATTTTCCTATAAAGTTATGTTTGCGCATTGAATTGAGAGGTTTATTATTAACAAGCTTTTAGGTACTTGATTTAAGCTAGGGAACAGCCAAAATGATTAGTAGGAGTGAAAGCCACTTGTTCTTTTAATCTCATCTAGTTTAAATGGAAAACCAATTTAATCTTTAATTATGGTATATTTAAGTATGATAATTAACAATAAAAATAGATTTAAAAAATGACAAACTTAGGAATGGAGAGAATGAGACTACAATCTCATAGTCAGATCAAAAGACTAATTGCATACCATCAACAAAAATTAAATTTATTAGCCAAAACTACTGACCGGAAAGCTACCTGCATTTATAACGCTCATTCTCCATTTTTGCTTTGTGCTGTAAATCCAACCGGAAATTGCAACCAATGTCATCATTATCAACCACAAAAATAGTTATTTAGATAATAATAATAATTGCCCAATAGGGTCAACTATATAATTACTGAACCAGGCTATCGCCTGGAGTAGTTGACAATTCCTTGATTATATGTTTAAAAACCAAGTTTTATTTTTAATTAGATAATTAAACTTTTCTTAAAGATAAGCTGTTAATATACCTTCGGTGCATTAAACATATATACAACTAGGAAGATTAATGACTGACCCAAAACTCCGAGCATTAGGTACTTATGAAACAGGACTTTTCGATGAGAGTGCTGCTGAAATTACAGCTTATGACCCAAATACACAAAGAGTATTTGTTGTCAATGCCAATAGTGCTACTATTGATGTATTAGACATTAGCGACCCCAGCAACCCGACTCTTATAAATCAAATAGATATTTCCCCTTTCGGTGCAGGTGCTAATAGTGTTGCAGTTAATGAGAATGGTGTTGTAGCAGTAGCAGTTGAAGCTAACGTCACACAAGACCCAGGTTCAGTCGTCTTCTTTAATGCTGATGGTGAGGAACTTGGTCAAGTGACTGTAGGTGCATTACCAGATATGCTGACCTTTACCTCGGATGGGACAAAGGTGTTAGTGGCAAATGAAGGAGAACCCAACGATGATTACACTAATGACCCAGAAGGTTCCGTTAGTATTATTGACATTTCTGGTGGAGTAGGAAGTTTAACTGATGCAGATGTCTCTACCGCAGACTTCTCTGCTTTCATTGGTCGGGAAGAGGAATTGCGTTCCCGTGGCGTGCGGATCTACGGACCTGGCTCAAATGCAGCTCAAGACCTAGAACCAGAATTTATCGCTGTTTCTCCTGATGACACCACAGCATTCGTCACTCTTCAAGAAAATAATGCTGTAGCAGTCGTAGATATTAACAATGAAGAAATTGTAGAAGTTCTACCATTGGGAGTAAAAGACTACAGTCGTGGCCTTCCTAACCTGACGCAATTTGAATTTTCTGATCTGCCAGTTTTAGGTACAACTGAAGGGGATCAAGAAATTATCCTAGGTGGTTTATCAGGATTATGGCTTGAGGGTGAAGACGAAAGCGGCAACCTACAATTTCTTACTGTACCAGACCGCGGACCTAATGGAGCACCCACAGATGTAGACGGTGATGGCGCTAATGAAAGACCATTTGCTTTGCCAGACTATCAAGCGAGAATTATTCGTTTTACATTAGATGAAGATAGTGGCGATATTGATATAACTGAACAAATTCCCTTAACCAGGCAAGATGGTACAACTCCCATTACTGGTTTACCTAATATTGAAGGAGTAGATGAAGAACCTGTAGACCTTTTTGGTGAACTCCTCCCATATGACCCCTTTGGTGCAGACATGGAAGGTATTGTCATCAATGATGGTACTTTCTGGACTGTAGACGAATATCGTCCTGCCATTTACCACTTTGATACTGATGGAACACTAATAGATCGCTTTGTACCTGAAGGAACAGCAGCACTAGCAGGAGAAGCAGTAGGAACTTTTGGTACAGAAACCCTACCAGAAGAATATTCTAACCGTCGTCGGAACCGTGGTTTTGAAGCTCTTGCTTTAGATACACAAGAAGGTATTCTTTACAGCTTTATTCAAACACCTCTAGCAAACCCTGATCGCGACACTTCAGACAATTCCAGTGTCATCCGAATGTTAGGTATTGACCCAAATACTGGAGAAGCTGTAGCAGAATATGTCTATCTCTTAGAAAAACCAACATTAGATCCGGATGACGGCAGTCAATTAGTTGATAAAATGGGAGATGCTGTCTACGATCCAGACACTGGTAAATTCTTTGTTGTAGAAAGAGATTCCTCTGTTACTGAAACAGGCAAAAAGTTTATCTTTGAAATAGACCTCACAGGCGCAACTAATTTACTTGCTGATGACGCGCCAAGTTTACCAGATGGTGAAACCCTAGAACAGCAAACTGCAGATGATTTAGCAGAATTAGGTATTCAAGCAGTTAATAAAGTTAAAGTAACTAACCTACCTTCCATTGGTTATATCGCTGGAGACAAAGTAGAAGGTCTATCATTACTACCAGATGGACGGTTAGCGGTACTGAATGATAATGACTTTGGTCTCCTAGATGAACAAATTGATAGTGATGGTAGTGTTCCTCTCAACCCCGAACCAGTACCAGTAGTTCTTGGTGTAATCGATTTCTCAACACTAAGTAACGAACTTGATCCTAGCGATGAAGATGGTGGAATTAATTTCAACAACTGGCCTGTTTTTGGTTTATTGCAACCAGATAGTATTGCTTCCTTTGATATAGAAGGTGAGACCTACTATGTTACAGCAGATGAAGGAGATGTCAGAACTTTTGACGCTCTTGACGAAGAAGCGCGGGTAGGAGATGACGAATATGTACTCGATCCCGATGTTTTTGATGTTGATGCACTTGAGGAGGATGCTGCTCTAGGTCGTTTGAGGGTGACAACGGAAGATGGTGATATTGATGGTGATGGCGACTACGAACAAATCTTTGCGAATGGTGGTCGCTCTTTTAGTGTTTGGGATCGTGCTGGTAACTTGGTTTTCAACAGTGGAGATGCTTTTGAAAAAATTACTGCACAGGAAATACCAGCTAATTTCAATTCTGACCGAGACGAAAATACTTTTGATACTCGTAGCGATAACTTTGGTCCTGAACCTGAAGCTATAGCTACAGGAGTTGTAGACGATACACCCTATGCTTTTATTGGTCTAGAACGCACAGGCGGAATTATGGTTTATGATGTTAGCAACCCTAATGAACCAAGTTTTGTGCAATACATCAATAACCGTGACTTCTCGGTTGAATTTGATACTGATGAAGATGGTGACCCAGATCCAACCCCAGAGCAACTATCAGCAGCAGGAGATTTAGGACCGGAAGGTTTTGTATTTATATCCCCAGAAGATAGTCCGAATGGAGAGGCGTTATTAGTAGTTGGTAATGAAATTAGTGGTACTACTACTGTTTATGAGTTTTCTGCAGACCAAAGTATAGGCGAAACTATTATAGGAACTTCAGGGGCTGATGACTTGCCAGGCACTACCGGAAATGATACTATCAGTGGTCTCGGCGGTAGCGATACTATTAATGGTGCTGCTGGGGACGATGAGATTAATGGCAACCGTGGTGATGACTATGTCAGTGGTGGTGATGGTAATGACCGTGTGAATGGTGGTTATGAAAACGATACTATTTTTGGTGGTAATGGAGATGATACCTTAATTGGTCGTCTGGGTAATGACCGGATGTTAGGAGGTAGCGGGGACGATACTCTTAGTGGTGGTCAAGGTCGCGATCGCCTTAATGGTGGTGCAGGTGATGATACCCTGACTGGTGGCGCAAGTATTGACCGCTTTATTTTTGCTGCTAATAGTGAATTTAGTCAAGCAGACTTAGGGGTAGATGAAATTACAGACTTTAATCCAGATAAAGATTTGATTCTACTTGACTTGACTACTTTCACAGAAATTACCACTGCTTCTGGTGGAACTTTAGGAGACGATTTTGATATCGTAGAAAATGATGGTGATGCTGCTACCAGTCAAGCTATTATTGTCTACAATTCCAATAATGGTGCTCTATTCTACAATGCTAATGGTAGTGGGAATGATTTTGGAGATGGTGGTCAGTTTGCCACTCTAAGTGATAACCCAACTATTACAGCGGATGATTTTGTCATCAGATAGGATTTCTATCTTGTTAGGACTTATACTGCTTAGAAGATGGGGAGATGAGGTAATAATGACCATTTTACAGATACTGTAGGGGTTTGGTCTCCAAACCCACTTCCAAATAGTAGTGTATTGTGGTTATTTTTGTTAAAAAGCATAACAGTACAAGATTCGGGTTAAATAGATCCGCCTGCAATCAAGCTAGGAAAACCCTGTAGATACCTTGAATACAAGGTATCTACAGGTTTATATATAATGGGTATATCTATACCGGGTTTGGTGCTACTTCTTCTTCCTCCTTCCTTCTTACCCAATTATTAATTATTAAATAATTCTGGTTTAAAGCCTCCCCTTTTAAGGGCAAAAAAGCGGTCGTTAGCGGAGCTTCCCGAAGGGTGGGATGCCGAGGTTTCCCGCTCTTAACAGAGCCGCGAACGCTTTTCATGTCGCGCAGCGAAACGGCATATCCAATCGACCAAGAGAGTGGTCGTTTGCGTTAGCGAAGCGGCTCTGCAAGAGGCAGTTCCTCTGTAAGAGGCAGCTCCTCTGTAAGAGGCAGCATTCTCTCAGGATGGGATGGCGAGGTCTCCCGCTCTTGCAGAGCCGCTTCACTTTTCATGTCGCGCAGCGTTAACGAAGTTGTGCGGAACGCTAAACGCCATATCC